>NZ_JBBNLP010000004.1:0-275237 GCF_040092425.1 Collinsella sp. CLA-ER-H3 | reverse complement strand
AGCAGCAGGTAAAGCTTGCCATGGCGATATCGACCGATTGCCCGTACCTCATCCTCGATGAACCGCTGAACGGCCTCGATCCGGGAAAACGGAAAACCTCCTGCGACGCGATGCGCAGCGAGGTGGCGCGGGGACGAAGCGTGCTCATTTCAAGCCATCTACTCGACGACCTGGCAGACCTTACCAACTCGTTCTACTTCATCGAAGCCGGCACGCTCGTGGAAAAGATCAAGTCGTCCTCGCAGACGCTCAAGCAGGAATACCTCGATACATACGAAGTAGGTGAATGACATGAAACTATTTGAACAGCTGAAGTTGAACAGCTGAAGTCCAATGCGTCGCGCATGGCTGTCTACGCCATCCTCGTGGCAACGGCTTTATGCGGAATCGCGGCACCCGTCTATGCGCTCAACGGGGAGAAAGGCGATGTCGAACCCGCGTACATGGCTTCGACGGTTAAGGACCGGTACAAGGCCTTCTCTGGAGACACGTTTTACGTAGCAGAGTACGACACGACCTACCGTCAGCTTCGCTACAACAAGGGCTACGACTATCTAGGCGCAGAGGCAATCAGCTATACGTCGGGTTGGTACCGCTCCAACTATGGACACATAACCCAGTTCAAGTGTAACTACCGTGTGTACAACTAAAGCAACCGGCCGGGACGAGGGGTGACGCAAAAGCGTCGACCCTCGTTTTAACCATGTCAACTGAACCTAGTTCAGTTTGGTTGATTTCCGATCTCAGCCGAACACATTGAGCGGAAAGGCCGTTCCCGCAGTCAGTCGAACGTCCCCGGGGCCCTTCTCAGGCCCCGGGGACGGCATTTTCCCAGTTGAAGGAACGGTGGAGATGTGTTTCGATGGGTCAGATTCGTGTCGTTCCGAAAAGACCGTGAACCTTTTGTGGGACGCGCGGCGCCGTGGTACCATAGCCGAGTTTGTTGTCTTGGTCGGAAACCAAGACGCCTTATGCGCTGATCGGTAACCAGCGCCTGACCAATAAGGAGTCCTACCATGAAGCAGGGTATCCATCCCCAGTATGTCGAGTGCACGGTGACGTGCTCCTGCGGCAACACCTTCAAGACGCACGCTACCGTGTCCGAGATGAAGGTCGAGCTTTGCAACGAGTGCCACCCGTTCTACACCGGCCAGCAGAAGTTCGTCGACACCGGTGGACGCGTCCAGCGCTTCGCCGACAAGTTCGGTGGCGCCGCTGCCGCCCAGCTCAAGAAGGCCGAGGAGGCCAAGGCTGCCAAGGCTGCCAAGGCTGCTGAGGCCGAGGCCGCTCGCAAGGCCGCCGCTGAGGCTAAGGCTGCCGAGAAGGCTAAGCGTGCCGCTAAGTTCGCCGAGGAGGCTGCTAAGCAGGCCGCCGAGGCTCCCGCAGAGGCTCCCGTCGAGGAGGCCGCTGCTGAGGCCGAGACCACCGAGGCTGCTGAGTAAATAGCTCGCCGCGGAATCGCTCGCATTCATGGCATAAGGGCCGCGCATCCGTTTGGGTGCGTGGCCCTTTTCTTTTTATTGGTGCAAGCTAACCTGCCCCCATTGCACCAAATGGCAGAGAGGCAGCGTTTGCCCAGATAAAACCTGCCAAAATTAACCTGTCCCATTGTGGCAGGTTGGTCGTAGTTATTACGTGGCGGTCGAGGTCGACCGTATAGGCCGCGCCTTGTTTGGCTAAAGTACAATCATCTGTGTTTAACTCGCCCGCAGCTGCACGGCGTGGGCGATGGCCAAAAAGGAAAACCACATGGGATTCATGTCAAAGCTGCTGTCCTTTGGATCCGATAAGGACATTAAGCGCTACTACAAGATCGTCGACCAGATCAACGGTCTTGAGCCCCAGTTTGAGAAGATGACCGAGGAGGAGCTTCGCGGCCAGACCGATAAGTTCCGCGAGCGTTACGCCAACGGCGAGTCGCTCGACGACATGCTCCCCGAGGCCTTTGCCACCGTGCGTGAGGCTTCCAAGCGCACCATGGGTATGCGCCACTTTGACGTGCAGCTCATTGGCGCCATGGCACTGCACGAGGGCCACATCGCCGAGATGAAGACCGGCGAAGGTAAGACCCTCGTCTCCACGTTGGCCGGCTATCTCAACGCTATTGCCGGCAAGGGCGTGCACGTCGTTACTGTCAATGATTACCTTGCCAAGCGTGACTCCGAGTGGATGGGCCGCATCTATACGTACCTGGGCATGACCGTCGGTCTGCTCCAGAACAACATGCCGCTCGAGCTCAAGCGCCCGGCCTACCAGGCCGACGTCACCTACGGTACCAACTCCGAGTTCGGCTTTGATTACCTGCGCGACAACATGGTTACCCGTCCCGAGCAGCGCGTGCAGCGCGGCCACAACTACGCCATCGTCGACGAGGTTGACTCCATCCTGATCGATGAGGCCAGAACGCCGCTCATCATCTCGGGCGCTGGCACCAAGTCCGCCAGTACCTACAAGGACTTCGCGCGTGCCGTGCGTGGCCTTGAGCGCGGCGAGGACGTGTCGCACGACATGCTTACCGCCACCGAGGACGTTGAACCCACGGGCGACTACGTCATGGACGAGGCCAAGCACACCATTGCTGCCACCGAGCGCGGTCTTAAGAAGATCGAGCGCCGCCTGGGTATCGATGACATCTACGCCGACCTTTCGGGTCAGCTGGTCAACCACCTGCAACAGGCGCTGAAGGCCCAGTACATGTTCCACCGCGACAAGCAGTATGTGGTCACCAACGGCGAGGTCAAGATCGTCGACGAGTTCACAGGCCGCATTATGGAAGGCCGCCGCTATTCTGAGGGCCTGCACCAGGCCATCGAGGCCAAAGAGGGCGTGCTCGTACGCGAGGAGAACCAGACCCTGGCCACCATCACCCTGCAGAACTACTTCCGTCTGTATGACAAGCTCTCCGGCATGACCGGCACGGCACTTACCGAGGATGCCGAGTTCCGCGAGATCTACAAGCTGCCCGTCGAGGTTATCCCCTCCAACAAGCCCGTGCAGCGCGTGGACCACGAGGACCTGGTGTACCGCACCATTCAGGCCAAGTACAACGCCGTCGCCGACGATGTCGAGCGTCGCCACGCCAAGGGCCAGCCGGTCCTGGTGGGCACCGTCTCCATCGAGAGCTCCGAGAAGCTGTCCGCCGCCCTTACCAAGCGCGGCATCGCACACGAGGTCCTCAACGCCAAGCACCATGAACGCGAGGCCCATATCGTGGCCCAGGCTGGTCGCTATGGCGCCGTGACCATCGCCACCAACATGGCCGGCCGTGGTACCGACATCTTGCTGGGCGGCAACCCCGACGAGTTGGTGCGCGAGCGCCTGGAGTACGAGGGCCTGACCATGGAGGACGTGACGCCCGAGCAGCTCGAGCAGTTTAACACCGAGGCCAAGGAGACTTGCAAGGCCGAGCGCGAGCGCGTGCTTGCCGCCGGTGGCCTGACCGTCATCGGCACCGAGCGCCATGAGTCCCGTCGTATCGACAACCAGCTGCGCGGCCGCTCCGGCCGTCAGGGCGATCCGGGCGAGACCCAGTTCTACCTGTCGCTCGAGGACGACCTCATGCGCCTGTTCGGCGGCGACAAGATGGACCGCGTCTCCAAGATGATGGTCACGGCCGACATGGGCGACGACATGCCCATCCAGCACAAGATCATCTCCAAGGCCGTCGAGAGCGCCCAGCACAAGGTCGAGAGCATCAACTTCTCCATGCGTAAGAGCGTCCTTGAGTACGACGACGTCATGAACAAGCAGCGCCAGGTCATCTACGCCGAGCGCAATAAGATTCTGGACGGCAAGGACCTGACCGACCACATCACCGAGGTCATGCACGACACCGTGTACCGCTGCGTGCAGGAGTTCTGCACCAAGGACAGTCACGATGGCGAGCGCGACCTGGAGGGCCTGCGCAAGTGGGTTGTGGAGCTCACCGGCCACATCGATACGCCGAAGTTCCCCGACGAGGATTATGAGGCCCTGGCTGCCGATGTCCTGGCTTACGTAGAGAAGTGCTACAACATGAAGGCCGAGCGCTTGGGCGAGGACCTGATGCGCGAACTCAACACCCAGGTCATGCTGCGCGTCATCGATACCCGCTGGATGAACTACCTGCAGGAGATGGACTACCTCAAGACCGGCATCGGCCTGCGCGGCTTTGGCCAGCGCGACCCGCTGGTCGAGTACAAGACCGAGGCCTACGGCGCGTTCCAGATGCTCGTCGACACCATGTACGAGGATTACCTGCGTACGGTTCTGCGCATCGAGATCAAGGCTGCCCCGCGTGCCGTGGAGCACAAGGAGGAGCCCGCGCTCGAGGGTGCGCGCTTCTCCGGTCCTGCCGAGGTCGATGGTGACAACGGCGACTCGGTGCTGCGCAAGCAGGCGCAGGTGCAGGCCCGCACGGCTGTCCAGGGTGGTCCGGCTGCCGTCAACAACGGTGGCAAGGTGACCACCTATCGCAAGTCCGAGAGCGACGATCCGTACGTCAACGTGGGCCGCAACGACCCGTGCCCCTGCGGTAGCGGCAAGAAGTTTAAGTACTGCCACGGTAGGAATCGTTAATGGCTGAGGCTTTAGAGATAACGCCCGCCGAGCTGGACGCGTTCGCGGACCGGCTCGGCGAGGTCGAGTCGTATCTCCACCTGGACGAGAAGCGTACCCGTGTGACCGAGCTCGAGGCCAAAAGTGTTGCCCCTGGCTTTTGGGATGACGCCGACGCCGCCCGTGCCACCATGGAGGAGATCGCGCGTACCAAGGAAGATATCGCTGCCGTGGACACCGCGCGCGGCGAGCTTTCCGATGCCCGCGCCGCGCTGGAGCTTGCCGAGGAGATGGGGGATGACCCCGACGCCGTCGCCCTTCGCGAGGAGGCTACAGCCACGGCTGAGCGCCTGGCCCGTGCCATCGATGAGCTTGAGCTTTCGAGCTGGTTTACCGGTGAGTTCGATCACGGCGATGCCATTGTGACCATCAAGCCCGGACAGGGTGGTCTGGAGGCCCAGGACTGGACCTTCATGCTCTTTAAGATGTACATGAAGTACTGCCAGCGTCGCGGCTGGAAGGTCACCATCAACGACTGTCCCGCAGCCGAGGTCATCGGCATCGACCGCGCGACCTTTACTGTCGAGGGCAAGGACGCATTTGGCATGCTGCGCGCCGAGGCCGGCGTCCACCGCTTGGTTCGCATCAGCCCCACCGACGACAAGAAGCGCCGCCAGACCACGTTTGCCGGCGTCGAGGTCATCCCCGTGCTACCCGATGATATCGACATCGAGATCAGTCCCGATGACATCCGCGTGGACGTGTACCACGCGAGCGGCCCGGGCGGCCAGGGCGTTAACACCACCGACTCCGCCGTGCGCGTGACGCATTTCCCCAGCGGCATTGTGGTCACCTGCCAAAACGAGCGCAGCCAGATCCAGAACAAGGCCGCGTGCATGCAGATCCTCAAGGCCCGCCTGTACGAGATTGAGCTCGAGAAGCGTGCCGAGGCGCTCGATGAGATTCGCGGACCCAAGACCACGATTGGTTTCGGCAACCAGATTCGCAGCTACGTGCTCTACCCGTACCAGATGGTCAAGGATCTGCGCTCGGGTGTGGAGACCAGCAATGTCGAGGCCGTTCTTGACGATGGCGACCTGGACCCGTTTGTTATTGGCTACCATCGCTGGGCCACCGGCAACGCCGATGCAGAAGGCTCGGAGGTCTAAAACATCGGGCGGCTTCAAGCCGATGCCAAGCCCAACGGTTGGACGGGTTTGTATCCAGAATAAACCCTGCGCAGGGGTGGTTTTTGTTCGGCGAATCGTTAGAATCGAATACAGCAAGAAGTTCGAAGCGCATCCGTTTGGGTGCGCTTTTTTGAGGGAGGCAGCATGGCATATCGTCTGGACATCAAGCGCATTCTTTCGATGAACTTTTTTCACGACCTGCCCCAGATTATGTTGGGGTGCGCTCTGGCCGCTATTGCGACCGACCTGTTTTTGATTCCCAACGGCCTTGCTGCCGGTGGCGTTACGGGCCTTGCCACCATTATCCAGGCGGTCGGTGCATCGCGCGGCCTATCGCTTCCCGTCGGTATTCAGACGATCGTGATGAACGCCTTGCTGTTGTTGGTCGTTATGCGCGAGGGCGGCATGTTCTACGTGGTGCAGACCGCGACGGGCTTTGTGCTGCTGGGCTTCTTTACCGATCTGTTCGCCCCGTTTGTAGCACCTCTGGCGGATGCGGACCTGATGCTCCCTGCCATGTGGGGCGGCATTATTACGGGCATCGGTTACGGCATGGTGTTGCGCGCCGGCGCCAACACCGGCGGCTCGGACACGATTGGCCAAATCATCTCGCGTAACACCTCGCTGCCGGTGGGCTCGACCGTCATGGCGATCGATGTTGCCGTGTGTGCGCTGTCGGCTCCGGTCTTTTCAATCGAAAACGCACTGTATGCAGGCCTTTCGATGGTCATTAGCGGCTACGTGATCGATGCCGTGGTCGATGGTGGCAACAAACGCCGTATGGTACTCATCATCTCGGACAAGTTCCCTGATATCGCTGCCGATATCATGTATGGTCTGGGTCGTGGTTGTACCAAGTTTAAGGCGACTGGCATGTATTCGGGTGCCGAGAAGCCGGTGATTATGGTCATCGTGAGCCGTCGAGAGCTCAATACCCTCAAGACGATCGTGCGCGAGCGCGATCCTCACGCCATCGTGACGGTCGCTGACGTTACGGAAGCCTTCGGCGAGGGATTCAAGGACATTAGCGCGTAGGGTCGACCGCCTTCCATCCAAAAGACGTTCACATTGATAAACCGTTTCATCAGCGGTTCTGCCTGCTAAATTGTTCAAATAATGATAAAAACTCTGGTAAAGCCATCAGTTTCCAGCATAATGAATGACGTACGTGCATTGCGGCTGTGTTGGGACGACCTTCTGTGCCGTGCGCATCTTGTCTAAAGAGGATGAAAGGAAGGCACAATGAGCGACGAAGAGCTCAAAAAGGTTGCCAACGAGGTAAGGAAGGGCATCGTCACCGGCGTGCACGCTGCCAAGTCCGGCCATCCGGGCGGTTCGCTCGGCGCTGCCGACATCATGACCTATCTGTACTTTGAGGAAATGAACGTCGACCCGGCCGACCCCCGCAAGGCCGACCGCGATCGCTTCGTGCTTTCCAAGGGTCACTGCGCGCCTGGTCTGTACGCCGTGCTCGCCGAGCGCGGGTTCTTCCCCAAGGAGGATCTCGAGACGCTGCGCCACATCGGCAGCCACCTGCAGGGTCACCCCAACATGAACGACACCCCGGGCGTCGACATGTCCACCGGTTCGCTCGGGCAGGGCATCTCCGCCGCCGTGGGCATGGCCGTTGCCGCCAAGCACTGGGGCGATACTTACCGCACGTACGCCCTGCTGGGCGACGGCGAGAGCGAGGAGGGCCAGGTCTGGGAGGCCGCCATGTTTGCCGGCAACCAGCAGCTCGATAACCTCTGCGTGATCGTCGACCACAACGGCCTGCAGATCGACGGCCCCGTCGAGGAGGTCAACGACCCCATGCCGCTCGCCGACAAGTTCCGCGCCTTTAAGTTCCACGTGGTGGAGCTTGCCGACGGCAACGATTTCGACCAGATCCGCGCCGCCTTTGCCGAGGCTCGCGCCACCAAGGGGCAGCCGACCGCCATTATCGCCGAGACCATGAAGGGCAAGGGCGTTTCCTTTATGGAGAACCAGGTTGGTTGGCACGGCAAGGCCCCCAACGATGAACAGTTTGAGCAGGCCATGGCAGAGCTCACGGCCGCCGGAGAGGAGCTCTAGGATGGCAGACGTCAAAAAAATCGCCACGCGCGTAAGCTACGGCGAGGCCCTCGTCGAGCTCGCCAACGAGCACGATGACTTTGTGGTCCTCGACGCCGACCTGGCCGCCGCCACGCAGACCGGCAAGTTCAAGGCCGCCTGCCCCGACCGCTTCTTCGACGTGGGTATCGCCGAGAGCAACCTGATGGGCGTCGCCGCCGGTATCGCGACCACCGGCCGCGTTGCCTTCGCGAGCACCTTTGCCATGTTCGCCGCCGGCCGCGCTTTTGAGCAGGTCCGTAACTCCATCGGCTACCCGCACCTCAACGTTAAGATTGGTGCCACGCACGCCGGTATCTCGGTGGGCGAGGACGGCGCCACGCACCAGTGCTGCGAGGATATCGCCCTGATGCGCGTCATCCCTGGCATGACTGTGATCGTTCCTGCCGACGACGTCGAGGCCCGCGCGGTGACGCGCGCCGCCTACGAGTGCGACGGTCCGGTGTACATGCGTTTCGCCCGTTTGGCCTCGCCGGTTATTAACGACCCCGAGACCTACAAGTTCGAGTTGGGTAAGGGCATTGTCATGCGCGAGGGCGCCGATGTGACCATCATCGCCTGCGGCCTGATGGTCGGCGAGGCTCTCGAGGCCGCCGAGCAGCTCGCTGTCGAGGGCATCGACGCCGAGGTCATCAACATGCACACCATCAAGCCCATCGATGCCGACCTGATCGTCAAGAGCGCCACCAAGACCGGCTACGTCGTGACCGTCGAGGAGCACTCCGTGATCGGCGGCCTGGGCAGCGCCGTTGCCGACGTCCTGTGCGAGCAGTGCCCGACGCCCCTCAAGAAGATCGGCGTCAACGACACCTTCGGTGAGTCTGGTCCGGGTGCCGAGCTCTTGCACAAGTATGGCCTGGACGCCGCCAACATCGTGGCGACCACCAAGGAGTTCTTGGCATAAGGCAAGACGAGGCAAAGTATCGTCTCAACAACCACATCCAAGCCAGAACAGGGGCATCCCCAAAGAGGGCGCCCCTGTTTTTGTTGAATTTAAATTAGAGTCCTGCCAAGCAAAGGTCCCATGGGGAAACGGGCCCATCCCAACAAAGTGCAATTCAGACCCTTCCAACTTTGTATGCGCAGCATCTCAAGTTGGTGCGTCGGTCCCATAGTAGCCGCAGGCCGGGCGCAGGGTTACCTCCCAAATCTTTCCGCAGCGCAGGCCGGCGTTTGTCCGCAGCTCCGCAGGAGCAGGACAAATGCCGGCCATGCGCGAGGACGATTTGGGAGGTAACCCTGCGCCCGGCCGGTGGGATCCCAAAGCCCGCCATGCTTCTTATGTGCAGCAAAGCTAATGCTGCTAAAATGTAAAGCGCTCATGTAGTTTAAACGCACGACGATAAGGAGCACCAGTGGGTAACCACTTCCGTACCTCCGGTGCGGGCGATGATGCCCCCAAGACGCAGGCAGGCGTCCAGGGCAGTCGTTTCGCCACTCCGGATTCAGAGGGCCAGCCTGTTGCTCAGGTCCCCGCTCAGCCGGCAGATCAGGCACAGCCGGCATCCGATCCCTTTGCCTACAATCCAACCAGCGATGTCGCGCTTTCCGGCGCGGCGGGTTTTGAGCCCGTTCAGGCCGTGACCGCTCGCGTGGAGCAGCCTCAGGCTGGCGCCGCCACGCCGCAGCCTACCATGGCCGGCATTCCCGACCCCATGGCCCCTGCGACGCCGGCTCCTCAGCCTGCGCAGTCCGGTCTCTTTGCCGCTATTCCCGACCCCACGCAGCCTGCTGCCCCGGTGGTCGAGAGCGATCAGGCCGCCGAGGTCGCAAGCCTCGATAACGCGCTCAACAACCCCGATTTTACGTCGGTGTTTGCGCCCATCGATCCGCAGGCCAGCCGCAAGAAGATGGCCAAGCAGGCCGGTGTCGAGCCCGTCATCCTTATGGAGCATGTCACCAAGATCTATCCGGCACAGCCCAACAAGCCTGCACTCGACGACATCAACATCGCGATCTATCCGGGCGAGTTCGTCTTCCTGGTCGGTCACTCCGGCTCGGGTAAGACCACGCTGCTGTCGACGCTCAACCGCGACGTCAAGCCGACGAGCGGCCGCATCCTGGTTGCCGGTCAGGACCTCATGAAGATCAAGAACCGCAAGGTTCCGTTCCTGCGCCGCCAGATTGGCGCCGTGTTCCAGGACTTTAAGCTTCTGCCGCAAAAGACCGCCTACGAAAACGTGGCGTTTGCCCTGCAGTGCATCGGCAAGCCCAAGGGCGTCATTCGCAGCCAGGTGCCCGAGGTGCTGCGTCTGGTCGGTCTGGCCGATCAGATGGACTCGCTGCCCGACCAGCTTTCCGGTGGCGAGCAGCAGCGCGTTGCCGTCGCCCGCGCTATGGTCAACCGTCCGACGCTGCTGATTTGCGACGAGCCCACGGGTAACCTCGACCCGGCGATCTCGCTGGGCATCATGAAGCTGCTCGAGCGTATTAACCGCACCGGCACCACCGTGATCGTCGCCACGCACGACCGCGAGATGGTCGATAGCATGCACCGTCGCGTGATCGCCCTCGAGGGCGGCCACGTTATCCGCGACCAGGAGAGGGGAGGTTACGGCAACTATGGCACCAACTAACGTAGGCTACTCCTTCAAAGAGGCAATCAGCCACTTCTTCCGTAACTGGACTACCTCGCTCGGCGCCGTCATCACGATCTTCCTTTCGCTGTTTATCATCGGCCTGTTTATCATGGGCTCTGCGATGCTGAACTCCGTGATCGGCACCGTCGAGGATCAGGTTGTCATCAACGCGTTCATTAGTGATGACGCCGATCAGGCTGATGTTCAGGCTTTTGAGGCCGAGCTTAAGACGTGGAATAACGTCAAGTCCGTGACCTATAAGGACAAGGACGACGCGCTGGCCGAGTATACGAGCAAGATGTCGGGCAACGCCGACGCCACCATGAGCGCGCTCGATGGCCAGAACCCGCTGCCGGCTTCCTTCGCTATTGAGATGGACGATCCGTCCAAGGTCGAGAGCACGGCAGAGAAGCTCAAGAAGGATGCCGATTTCCAGAAGATCGCGGATGACGGCGACGTCAACGCGAGCGTGCTGTACGGCCAGGAGGAAGTGAGCCGCCTGTTCCAGGTGACCAACTACATCCGCATCGCCGCCGTGGTGCTCGTTGGCCTTCTGACCTTTATCGCATTCATCTTCATCAACAACACGATTCGCCTGTCCATCACGGCGCGTCGTCGTGAGATTGCGATTATGCGTCTGGTCGGCGCCAGCAACGGCTTCATTCGCGGCCCGTTTATCACCGAGGGCGTACTGCAGGCCATTTTGGGCTCGCTGCTTTCCATCGGCGTTCTGGAGCTGCTGCGCAACCTGATGATTCCGCGTCTGCAGGAGAGCATCGGCTGGATGTCGTTTGCCCTGCCGATGCAGTACTACCTGGTGACCTATGCTGCGCTGATTCTGGTCGGCGTGATTATCGGTCTCTTTGGTTCTGCCATCGCCATGCGCCGCTACCTGCGCGTGTAGGCATGCCTGGAATTCATCCCTTCCAACGGGTCGTCTCTTATGGGGCGGCCCGTTTTTTGATCCCTAGGGGACGAAGGAAACGGATCATCGTGACGCTGGTCTATCTATATGATTCGCAATCCTGCCGTCCCCTAGGGATCATTTGGGTAGACTCTTGGGATGTAAACGGCAATCGATAGTTAGGAGGCGCCATGGGGCGCAATAACAAGCATAAGCGTGGAGCTCGCAATAAGCGCGGGCCGGTGCGCAGCGAACGCCGTCCGAGCCTGACCGGGCGCGTGCAGCTCCATGAGCACAGTGCCTATGTCATAACCGAGAATGGCGACTACAAGGTCATGGGCCGCGGTAAGCGCGAGATCATGGATGGCGATACCGTTGCCGTGAGCATTAAGAACAGCCCGCACGGTGAGCGGCGCGCCGTGATCGAAAGCGTGGTTGAGCGTGCAGCTATAAGCGTGGTGGGCACGTACCAGACCGCCGGTCCGCTCGGTGTGATTGAGCCGCTCGATTCGCGCCTGAAGGCCGACTTCTTCATTTTGCCCGAGGATACCTCGGCGGATCGTCTGGGTGTCCACCCGGGTGATGCTGTTGTCGCGCGCATTTTGACCTACCCGACGCGCCTGGAATCGGGCACCGTGACGATCGAACGCCGCATTGGCGGAGATGACGCGCCCGATTTGGGCGTTCAATATGTGATGGCGCGTTACGGCTATACCGATAGCTATCCCGAGGCCGCGCTAGACGAGGCCGAGGGGCTTTCGCTCGATGTGTCCGCGGCGCTTAAGGACCCGCTCCGCCGCGATCTGCGCGACCGCTTTGTCATCACGATCGACCCGGTCGACGCGCGCGACTTCGACGATGCCATTTCGCTGGAGCGCACGCCCGAGGGTGGCTACAAGCTGGGTGTGCATATCGCCGACGTTTCACACTATGTGGCTTGGGACGGGCATATCGATCTTGAGGCTCGCCATCGTACGACATCGGTGTATCTGGCCGATCGCGTGCTTCCCATGCTGCCCGAACGCCTGTCCTGTGACCTGTGCTCGCTTCGCCCTGACGAGGACCGTCTTGCGTTTACCGTCGATATCGAGCTCGATGAGCAGGGTCGCGTGCGGCATTACGATCCGTACCCCAGCGTGATTCGCTCGCGTGTGCGTATGGACTATGACGGCGCCGAGGCGCTGCTGGTGCGTGCCGGCGCGGTTGAGTATTCGGTGCTGGAGGGTGCAGCCGAGGATGTTGCGGCTGCCGAGACCTCGCGCGAGGAAGCGCTTGAGCGCGGTCTTGCGTGCGAGGAGACCGCCCGCGGCTACAACATCGACCTCGGCGATTTCCTTGTCGCCGCCAACGAACTCGCCGAGCTTCGCCGTCGTATTCGTCGCGCCCGCGGCTCAGTCGATTTTGACACGGCCGAGATTCGCGCTCTATTGGATGAGGACGGAGTGCCCGTGCAGATTGTGGCGCGTGAGCGTTCGTGTGCCACGTCGCTTATCGAGGAAGCCATGCTGCTCGCCAACGAGTGCGTTGCAGAGTGGCTGGCGGACCGTGATATCGAGGCCTGCTATCGCGTGCATGAGGATCCGAGCCCCGATAGCCTGCACGGTGCCGCCGTTGCGCTGGCGCAGCTAGGCATCATCGACGATCGCCGTGCTGCCGGTATTGCCCTGGGGAGTCCCGATGAGCTGCAGGCCGCAGTCGATGCTGCCGCCGGTACGGCCAACGCACCGCTCGTCAACATGCTGCTTCTGCGCAGCATGCAGCTCGCGCTGTACAAGCCGCGCAACGAGGGCCACTTTGCGCTCGCCGCGCCGTGCTACTGTCACTTTACGAGTCCCATCCGTCGCTACCCCGATCTGGTGGTGCACCGCGTGCTCAAACTGCAGTTGGCCTACGAGCAGCTCGGCGGCAAGGACGCCTTGGTCCGTACGCCGCGGCTGATCGGCAAGGGGCGCGAGTCGCTGCCGCGCATTCTGCCGCAGATTTGCCGCGCATGCAGCGATGCCGAGCGCGCGGCAGATGCCGCCAGCCATGCGACACAAAAGATCAAGATTGCCCAGTACTATGAGGACCGTCTGGGCGAGCGCTATGCCGGAACCGTCTCGTGGGTTAGCAGCATGGGCCTCTTTGTGCGCTTGGATCTAACGCAGGTCGAAGGCTTGATTTCGATCAAGAGCCTGGGCAACGAGTGGTTCGAGTTCGACGAGGACGCGCTTACGCTGACGGGCGCCGACACGGGGACTCGTTACGAGCTGGGGCAGCGCGTGATTGTCGAGGTCTCGCGCGTCAATACCACGCGTGGGCACTTGGACTTTAAGCTTATCCATTAGCCAAATCCCGACTCATGGTGGGGGAGCGGAGGGCGGTCTTTCGGGGCCGCCCTCCGCATTTGGATCATGGCTACCTTGCCGTCTGCTCGGCCGCCCGCTTACCTGCTATTTGAGAGGTAAAACCTACCAAAATAAACCTGTCCCTTTTTGGCAGGTTTACAAGAAAGCGGGGATGAGATGGCGACGGTGTATGGTTATGCGCGGGTGAGTTCGCGCGATCAGAATCTTAATCGACAGCTGGATGCGCTGGGCGCCTATGGCGTGGGCTCGGCGAATATTTATGCCGACCATGCGAGCGGCAAGGACTTCGATCGACCGCGCTATCGCGAGCTGCTGCACGTCCTGGGAGACGGGGACGTGCTGGTGGTGCTTTCTATCGACCGACTTGGTCGTAATTACTCCGAGATTCTTGAGGAATGGCGTCGCATTACCAAGGAGCTCGGGGTTGCCATTGTGGTGTTGGACATGCCATTGCTTGACACGCGCGCCAGGGCAAGCGGCACGCCGGATGTGACTAATGCCCTGATTGCCGATATTGTGCTGCAACTGCTGAGCTACGTGGCGCAGGTGGAGCGCGAGAATATCCATCGGCGCCAAGCGGAGGGAATTGCAGCGGCGCGGGCGCGAGGGGTCCGTTTCGGTCGACCTCGCAAGCCGTGCCCTCCTCAGTTTGATCTGGTACGGGATAGCTATGAGGCGGGCGATATTACCCGCAGCCAGGCAGCAAAGTGCCTGGGCGTGTGCGTGGGGACGTTTGATCGCTGGATGCGCGAGGCGGGGTAGGGGTTTGCGTCGCTTTGTCGCTTCCTGTTGCGATTCAAATTTTGATACGATGGCGATGTCATTCGGGGCTACACTCGCTGATATTCAAAAAAGGAGGTAGGCCCTTGGCGCGCGTAAAACAAATAATCGGATGGACCGCGATCGTTCTGTTCGCTGCAACGCTGGCGGGCATCTGGGTGCTGACGGAGCAGAATGCGGTGGAGACGTCGTTGCTGAGCGAGTCCACCGCGCGTGTGGTGGAGGGTCAGGCTACGGGCGTACAGGCTGCCGATGTCGCGGGTGAAGCTCAGACCGAGAACGGGATGACCGGGGGCACCGATTCGGCTGCTTCGAATGTCCGGTCTGGCCGACTTGCTTCCATTCGCATGTGGGTGGGCACGAACGTCCGTCGCGTTGCCCATACCGTAGAGTTTTTCTTCGTCGGATTGTTCGCCTCGGTGGTCGTGGTTTGCTTTTCCAGGCGTCCGTGGAGCGTATGCTCCCGTTGCGTGCCCGTGTTGCTCTTTTGCGCCGTCTGCTCCGTTGGCGATCAGGTACATAAGATCTTTGTTCCTGGCAGGCATTTCGACGTTATCGATTTAGGATTCGATGCTGCGGGCTATGTCACCGCCATGCTGTTGGTATTGCTGGCAGCGGCGTTGGTGCGCTATGCGACTCGGCCGATCGGCGCCCATGCGAGGCGCTAGCCGGTAACAAACCCGTTTCTGATAATGCGACCTTGTTGAATTATTTTGTGTCGCGCGTATTTCCGAGCGGTCGGATTTGAGGGGCGAGCGGTAGAACGCTCGCCCTTTGTGCGCCACGATGCGGCACAATGTACCGTAAAAGCTGTTTGTATCCGGTACGAATCGTTCGTTGGTCTTTAATTCTTCTCAACGGAGGTGTTTGAGATGGCAAACGGATTGCTTTTGCGGCTTCGCGAGCGTGAGCTCAGCGCGAGCCCGGCGGAACGCAATGTCATCGCATATGTAAGCGCTCATCCGCACGAGGTGGTCGGGCTGTCCGTCCGCGGTCTTGCCGATGCCACGTTCTCCTCGCCCTCGAGCATTTTGCGCTTTTGCAAGCGCTTGGGTTTTGCGGGCTACAAGGAGTTCCAGCGCGAACTGATTGCCGAGCTGGCGCTCTTGGGTGACAAGAAAGACGTTGCCCTCGAGGACATCTCCATGGATGACAGCGTCGAACGTATCGTGGGGAAGGTGATGAAAAGCAACGTGCGCACGATCGAAGCGACGGCGCGAACGCTCGATTACACCGTCTTGGAGCGATGTGCGGCCTATCTTAAGCGGGCACGTGCGGTCAATCTGTTCGGTATCGGTGCCTCTCGTTTGGTCGCGCACGATCTGGCGCAAAAGCTCATGCGTGTCGACAAGGAGTGCCATCTGTACGACGACTGGCATGATCAGCTCTTGTGTGCCAAGAACATGCATGAGGGCGATATGGCAATCGCCTTTAGCTACTCGGGCTTGACGCAAGAGGTGCTGGACTGCACCGCCGAGGCTCAACGTCACAACTGTCCCGTTGTGGCCGTTACCAAAGTAGATGGATCATCCAAGCTTGCCACCGTGGCCGATGCCGTGCTCGGCGTCGCTGCGAGTGAACCCTTGGTCCGCAGCGGTGCCATGGCTTCGCGTATGGCCCAGCTTATGGTTGTCGATGCCCTGTACGCTGCTTACGTTGCCAGCGACTACGAACGGGCGACGCATGTCATTAAGCAAAACTACATCGAGAAACAGGAAAGATGAGGTGAATGAAATGCTCGATTTAACAAAATTCACGACCGAACAGCGTAATCAAAGTTCAATGGACCTCGATACGATGACATCGCTGCAAATCGTCACGACGATGAATGATGAGGATCTTCGTGCCGTCCAGTCGGTCACGAAGGTGTTGCCCCAGGTTGCCACAGCAATCGACTGGGCTGCTGAGGCACTCGAGCGCGGCGGGCGCGTCTTTTACATGGGCGCAGGCACCAGCGGTCGTCTGGGTGTACTCGACGCTTCGGAGTGTCCGCCCACGTTTGGCGTGTCACCCGATCTGATTGTCGGGCTCATTGCCGGAGGCGAGACGGCGTTTATCAAGGCTGTCGAAGGTGCCGAAGACAGCGAGGAGCTTGGCGCGAGCGACCTGCGGGAGCGTGGACTCTCGGACAAGGATCTTGTCGTTGGCCTGGCGGCAAGCGGTCGTACTCCCTATGTGGTGGGCGGCCTTGTGTACGCCAAGGCAACTGGGTGCAAGACCATTGCAATTGCCTGCAACCAAGGGTCGAAGATCGGGGAGAGCGCAGATCTTGCCATTGAACCCGTGCCCGGTCCCGAGGTGCTGACCGGCTCAACGAGGCTCAAGGCGGGAACGGTTCAAAAGCTCATTCTCAACATGATTTCGACCGGTGCCATGGTCAAGATCGGCAAGGTATACCAAAACCTGATGGTCGATGTGCAGCAGACGAACGAGAAGTTGGTGGTGCGCGGCCAGAACATCGTGATGGAGGCGACCGGCTGCACGCGCGAGCGCGCTATTCAGGCGCTTGCAGATGCCGGCGGCCACGTAAAAACCGCTATTGTCTCGGTACTGCTGGGCTGCGATGCCGAGCAGGCTGCGGTAGCTCTTGAGCGAGCGAGAGGCCATGTCCGTGCTGCGGTGAGTGGCCATGAGAAGAGCAATGCCGATGCCCAATAGGTGCGCGGCGTGAGCTGATATGACATCCAGACGAGATACCCAATACAAGGAGGAGTTATGACGAACAAAAAGCTGGCTCAAAAGCTGCTGGACCTTTTGGGCGGTAAAGACAACGTGTTGGCAAACGCGGCGTGCATGACGCGCCTGCGCGTGACCGTCAAAGACACGGGCAACGTCGACACGGAGGGTATTAAGGCACTCGACGGCGTGATGGGCTTGGTCGAGGACGACACGATGCAGATCGTGCTGGGTCCGGGCAAGGTGAATAAGGTGCTCGAGGAGTTCTCCAAGCTCACCGGCCTTGCGAAAGGCGTTGCTGACGAGAGCGTGGTTGACGCTGCGGCCACAAACAAGGCCGCGCAGAAGGCAAAGTACGAGTCCAAGCCGGTTCAGGCCTTCCTCAAGAAGATTTCCAATGTCTTCGTCGCCCTGCTTCCCGGCATCATTGCGGCTGGCCTCATCAACGGTATCTGCAACGTCATTAACGTCTCGACGGCAAGCGCGCTTGCAGGCGAGTGGTGGTACCAGGGCATTCGTTCCATGGGCTGGGCCCTGTTTGCCTATCTGCCCATCTTGGTGGGCTATAACGCGGCACGTGAGTTTGGCGGCTCCGCTGCGCTGGGCGGCATCGCCGGCATGATGTGTATCGCCAACAGTGCCATGCCCCTGCTTGCGCCTGGCGCGGCTGATCCTGCCACTGCCATTCTGCTGCCGCTCACCAATGCGCAGTACAACCCCGCAGCGGGCGGCATGATCGCGGCTCTTATCGCTGGCGCATTTTTTGCTTGGATGGAGCGTCAGATTCGCAAGGTTATGCCCAACGCACTCGACACGTTTTTGTCCCCGCTGCTGGTGCTCATCATCGGCGCCTTTGCTCTGATGCTCGTCATCCAGCCGGTTGGCGCATGGCTGACGACTGCCATCTTTAGCGTTTTGACCTTTATCTTCGAGAAGCTGGGCGTCCTGGGCGGCTATATCCTGTCGGCAGGCTTCTTGCCGCTGGTTTCCGTTGGCCTGCATCAGGCGCTCACGCCGATCCACGCTATGCTCAACGATCCCGACGGCGCTACCAAGGGCATCAATTACCTGCTCCCCATCCTTATGATGGCTGGCGGCGGCCAGGTCGGTGCCGGTCTGGCGCTGTACTTTAAGACCAAGAACGCCAAGCTCAAGAAGTACGTCGCAGAGTCCATTCCCGTTGGCATTCTGGGTGTGGGCGAGCCTCTGATGTATGCCGTTACGCTGCCGCTCGTTCGTCCGTTTGTAACGGCCTGCCTGGGTGCCGGATTTGGCGGCGCGCTCGCGGCGCTGCTTCACATCGGCACGGTTTCTCAGGGCGTTTCCGGTCTGTTTGGCCTGCTGATCGTCGTTCCTGGTCAGCAGCTCGGCTACGTTGCCGCTATGCTGCTTGCCTATGCCGCTGGCTTTGTCCTGACGTGGTTCTTTGGCGTCGACGAGCAGAAGATCAATGAGTTCTTTGGCGAGTAGTTTGATATCGCGAGCCGTGTTGCTCGGGGTTCGCGGCGCGCGGCAGATTTCTTGATGCTATGGTTGTGCCGGCGGGGCTAACTGCTCCGCCGGCCTTTTTTAAAGGAGCGTTGTAGCGTGAAAACGGGTATTTCGATTTATCTTTCCAGCCCTTTGCAGGATATTGAGCGGACGATTGAGCGTGGTGCCGCGGCGGGTGCGCGCTACGCGTTCACCTCACTGCATATTCCCGAGGATGGGGGAGCGGCGTATGCCGATAAGGTCCGTCATGTGCTGTCGCTGCTCTCCGCCCGCGGCATTGCGCTCATTGCCGATGTGGGGCCTCGCACGTGCGATTTGCTCGGGCTTGAGCGCATCGAGGACCTGCGCGATCTGGGGTTGGAATACCTTCGTTTGGACTATGGCTTTAGCGCCCAGCGGGTCGCGGAGCTGTCCGGTGTATTTCGCATTGTGGTCAATGCATCGACGGTGAGTTCTGTTGAAATCGCATCGTGGCGTGAGGCCGGTGCCGATGTGACTCGTTTTGCCGCCTGCCACAATTTTTACCCTAAGCCTTATACCGGTTTAGCTCTGGAGGACATTGCTCGGGTGAATCTTTGTCTTGCGGCGCTTGGATTCGAAATCATGGCTTTTGTGCCGGGTGATGCTAACGTTCGCGGGCCAGTATTCGAGGGACTGCCGACGGTCGAGGCGCAGCGCGGTCGCGCGTCAAAGGTTGCCCTCAACATGCTTGAGCTTGCACATGGCGCCGATTGCGACATTGTGTTGGTCGGCGACCCCGATCTTTCCGATGCGGGCTGGACGCAGCTTGCTCATGTTTCCGCCGGATACGTGGACCTGCAATGCGAGCTTGAGCCCGGTTATGCCTATGTACGTGGGCAGATTCATCACGACCGACCCGATTCGAGCACCCTCATCTTTAGGTCTCAGGAGTCGCGTACGACGCTTAAGCCGGATTCCGTGCCGATGGATGCCGGTGCCGGCCTGTCACGAAAGACGGGGTCGATCGCTGTGAGCAATAGCGGCTATGGGCGCTACGAAGGCGAGCTTGAGATTGCGCGGGTCGATCTTCCCGGTGACGAGCGCATGAACGTTGCGGGCCATATCACGCCCGAGGCAATGGAGCTGCTGCCGTTCATCAAACGCGGATTCGGGGTACGGTTCGTTTAGCGTGTGACCCGTGGGCTACAATTGGCCCATCATGCGAAGGCGCCTCGTGTGGCGTGTGCCTGCGTTGGCCGATCTATATTCGGAGGATTTCCATGACCGTACTGTTTGTTGAATATCCCAAGTGCTCGACCTGTAAGAAGGCCAAGGCATGGCTGGACGAACACGGGGTAGAGTATATCGACCGCGATATCGTTTTGGACAATCCCACGGCTGATGAGCTTGCGACCTGGATTGCTCGTTCGGGACTGCCGGTGCGACGCTTCTTTAACTCGTCGGGCATGAAATATCGAGAGCTGGGCCTGAAGGCGCGCCTGGATGCGGGCGTGACGGATCGGGAGTGCTACGAGCTGCTGGCGACCGACGGCATGCTGGTTAAGCGCCCACTGCTGGTAGGCGACGACTTTGCGATTCCCGGCTTTAAGGAATCGGCTTGGGCCGAGGCATTGCTGTAGCGGCTGCGGAAAGTGCGACCCGTTTTGAGTGCTCAGGGTGGGACGTGTTTTCCATCGGCGGGCTCGCTCGGCTCAATCCTCCAACTGCGCCCATTCGTGCGGATCGTAGACCTTTACGTGCTTGTTGGGCTTGCCGCTCCAGTACTCCTCGTCCATAAAGGGCAGATATGCCTGAACGCCGGGGCAGATAAAGGGGATCCGCTGCTGTTGCAGTCGCTCGCGCTGGCGCTGCTCCAGGTGCGCCTCGGATATGACAGTCGGCATACCGGACAGCTCGACGAGGCTTGCCTGGATTCGCTTAAGGTCGGGGAGTCCCGCGTGCCATGACATCCGCATGATCAAAAAGGATGCACGGCGGTATTTTGCCTGCATCACCGTGATGGCGGGGCGCAGAGTGGGATGGATTTTGTCCCGTTCGGGCCAAAGGTCAGCAGTGATCTCGAGGCCCAGGGTCTCCCATAGGTAATCAAGCTCTTCGTCCATGGCGCCTCGATATCTACGTGATCATTGATACTTCGATTGTGTTGCCTGGTGCTATCGTTTTCGCGGTAGAATCTGCCAACGGTTGACGGCTACCGCTCGCGGCGTTTTGCCCTTCGTGTGCAGCGGTCGACTTCACAGGTCCTTCATGTGTTGGCCGTATTTGACTGAATTTCAAAAAAGTCAAAATTGGGGCTTGCGTCACGGCCGGACTTCCCGTATATTTCTTTCTTGCGCAAAGGCACAGCCGAGCGCAGCGATGCAGTCATTGGGATGTCGTCTAATGGCAGGACAGCGGATTCTGGTTCCGTCAATGGGGGTTCGACTCCCTCCATCCCAGCCATTGCATTTGCTACATATGGCCCGTTCGTCTAGCGGTTTAGGACGCCGCCCTCTCAAGGCGGAGATCACCAGTTCGAATCTGGTACGGGCTACCAAAATTGAACGCCCGGGCCTCGTAAGAGACCCGGGTTTTGTGTATTGACCGATATTTAAGGCGCGCGTTGAGTCTGCCGCCCGGACCGAGGAGTTGTCATGGACCTGCCTATCAGCTTGGAAGACATCACGTATGCCGAGAACTATCTGGCGCAGGGCGACCTGGCTACGGCGACGCCGCTGCTGGAGCGTCTGGTGGAGCTTGCCGAGGAGTATATCGACGCTGAATGCAAGACGGAGGAGAAGCGCCAGTACTTTAGCTTCGACAGCAAGTTTGAGCGTCTGGCCTACCGCCGCGTGGAAAAGGATCCGCGCGAGCTGGTGCAGGTCGAGGTGCCCTTTGATCGCCTGTATTCCGACATGGCGTATGCCTACATTCGCCAGCAGGATTATGTGAGTGCTCGGAATGCCCTGATGCAGGCCGTGCGTTGGGATCCCATGAACTGCAACTATCGCTTGGACTTGGCCGAGCTGTTCCGCGCGCTCGAGGACAAGCAGGAGTGGGCATCGCTCTCGTTCTCGGTGCTGGAGCGCGCGAGC
Organism: Collinsella sp. CLA-ER-H3; assembly: GCF_040092425.1. NCBI lineage: Bacteria > Bacillati > Actinomycetota > Coriobacteriia > Coriobacteriales > Coriobacteriaceae > Collinsella > Collinsella sp. CLA-ER-H3. The sequence continues at coordinate 253,565 of NZ_JBBNLP010000004.1, read as the reverse complement.
GACGGTAAGTGCGCCGCACGCGCCTACACCAATTTGGGTCAGTACTTCTTGGAGCCCGAGACCGAGAACATTTCGGCTGCCGTGGGCTGCGCGCGTCTGGCGCTGCGCCTGGCGCCCAATGATGCGCATACGACGCGCCTGCTCAACAAGATCCATACCACCTATCCGGATGCCGCGGACGAGAGTGACGACCATGTGATGGGTGAGCTCGCCCTGCAGGGCGTGCCGACCTCGCCTTCGGCCGAGATCGCCATCTGCCTGATCATGTGCGCGACCGATGCTGCAAGCGACGGCGACAAGCAGGAGGCTACGCGTCTGACGGTCCGTGCCCGCGACCTGGTGGGCGAGGAGGCATGCGCGGCGATTATCAAGCTGGTGCGCGAGAGCGATGCCGAGCTTAATGCCGAGCGCAGGGCAAAGCGCGAGGCTGCGGGTTCAAACGCCGATGGCGCCAAGGAGGCCGGCGATGCCCAGTAAGCGCGAGCGCAAGCTCATTTCCAAGAATCGCTCGGCACATCACGAGTACTTTATCGATGAGACGTTTGAGTGCGGTATTGAGCTGAGCGGTACCGAGGTCAAGTCGATTCGCGAGCGCGCGTGTCAGATTACCGACACCTTTGCGCTGATTCGTGGCGGGGAGTGTTGGCTCGTCGGCCTGCATATCCACCCTTATAGCCATGGCGGCGTTTGGAATCGCGATCCCGACCGTCGGCGCCGTCTGCTGCTGCACCGCAAGGAGATCGACTTTCTTGACGGCAAACTTCGCAACCGTGGTTATGCGCTGGTTCCGTTGGAGCTCTACTTTAATACCGACGGTCGCGTAAAACTGCTGCTGGGCCTGGGTCGCGGCAAGAAGCTCTACGACAAGCGCGAGGACATGGCCAAGCGTGATGTCCAACGCGAGATCGACCGCGCCCTCAAGGAACGCAACCGCTAGACGCTCTGTATAAGTTGCGGTGGAATGCGGACTGTTTTGCCTGTTTGAGGGACTATTCAGTCCCTATTTCACCGCAGCTGCGGGTGTCTCATCTTTCTTACTGTTCTGACACATATGTTTCAAAGGCGGCGTCCGTTATGGGCGCTGCCTTTTTTGTGGGTACATACATCCATGAGGTTCCAACCCGAGCTAGGGGAGTGATCGTTATGGACAAAACTGCGTTCTTTACCATGCCGAGCGGCCTGTACGTGGTGAGCGCCGCGGCAGACGGGCTGCGTGCCGGCTGCGTTATCAACACAGCGGTGCAGGTGACGTCCATGCCGCCGCGCATTTCGGTTGCCGTGAACAAGGACAACGTCACCTCGGGCGTCATCGCTTCGGCCAAAGCGTTCGCGCTGACCGTGATCGATCAGACCGCCGATATGCTCTACATCGGTAACTTTGGGTTCCGCACCAGCAGCGATTATGACAAGTTTGCCAAATACGAGACCCGCGAGACGGCTCTGGGCATGCCCTATGTGCCCGAGCACGCGGCGGCCCTGTTTAGCTGCCATTTGATCGACACTGTGGATGTTGGCACGCATCTGCTGCTTATCGGCGAGGTCGAGGATGCCGAGCGCTTGAGTGACGAGACGCCGCTCACCTACGATTACTACCATAAGGTCCTGAAGGGCAAGACGCCTCCGAAGGCGTCCTCGTATCAAGGCTAGAAATGTTTTAAAAATACTTGCATTATATTATTAAGAATCTATACTGATAAATGAAGTACATCACCAGTCGCGTTTGAGAGGAGAACATCATGGCTGAGGAGAAGAAGACGTATAAGTTCGTGTGCGTCGTTTGCGGTTACGAGGTTGAGGTCGATACGCCCGAGCTGCCCGAGGATTATGTGTGCCCGGTGTGCGGCGTCGGTCCCGATCAGTTTGAGCTCGTCGAGGAGTAGCTCGCAGACACACGGCGAAAGCCGAACATAGCTCTGTCCAAGGGCCTCGGTCGAATTCTCGGCCGGGGCCCTTTTCCTCCGCCCCCAAGGGATCACGGTTGCTGTTGGCCGATCCTGTCTGTTGTGAGTCCGGCCGACCTTTTGTCTCAATCTGTAACATCTAGCAGTGAAAACGGGGTCTACGTGTTACAGATTGAGACAAACGGAGCTATCCCTCGGAATGATCTCGATCTGTAACATCTAGACATCAAAAGCGGGTCTTCCTGTTACAGATCGAGACATTTGCCTGGGTAGGTGCCCCGCCCCATTACATCCCTGTCAACAACACGACATCGAGAATCGTCACGATGACACCGATCCCTACGAGCAGCGCGTTGAGCGGGCGCGAGTTGGCGTATTTACCCATGACGCGGGGCGAACTGGTGAGTCGTATGAGCACAAAGACCGTAATCGGCAGCTGAAGCGACAGCAGTGCCTGACTCCAGATGAGACCTTCAAAAGGATTTGGAACGACCAGGCACGCCGCCACTGCTCCGGCGAAACAGGCCGCCACCCCGACCGAGGAATGTCGGTCGTGGATGTCGTATTCCTCGTCGAACATGCCCGCAGTGATGGTTCCCGCCGCCATGCCCGCTGTCACGCTGCTCGATAATCCCGCGAACAGCAGCGCTACCGCAAAGATGGTCGAGCTCGCCGGGCCCAAGATGGGGGAGAGCGTGGCCGCTGCGACGGTGAGGTCGTCTACGACCATGCCGTGCGCAAAGAAGGTCGTTGCGGCCAGGATGACCATGGCCGAGTTGATTGCCCAGCCCACGCCCATCGAAAAGAGCGTGTCGAAGAGCTCGTAGCGCAGACGTTCTTCGATAACCTGCTCGCCTTGGCCTTCGAAGTGCATGGATTGGATGACCTCGGAGTGCAGAAAAAGGTTGTGTGGCATAACGACCGCACCCAGGACGCTCACGATAATCGCGGCAGAGCCAGTGGGCATACTAGGCGTGATCCAGCTTGCGGCGGCTTGCGGCCAGTCGACCTTGACTAGTGCAAGCTCGGCCAAAAACGAGAGTCCTACCACGCCTACGAAGGCGATGATCCAGCGTTCGGCATGCTTGTAGGAGTTCGTCATGAGCATCGCCATCGATACTGCCGCCACGATGACGCAGCCCGCGCGCACGGGCAGCCCAAAGAGCATTTGAAGGGCAATCGCGCCACCCAGGACTTCGGCCATGGCGGTGGCGACAGTCGCGAGATAGGCACTGGCGAGTACCGTGCGTCCAACGAAGCGGGGGAGGTAACGTGTCGTGGCCTCGGCAAGGCAGGCGCCCGTGGCGATACCCAGGTGCGCCGCGTTGTGCTGCAGCACAATGAGCATAATCGTGGACAGCGTGACGATCCACAGCAGCGCGTAGCCAAACTGCGAGCCCGCGGCCATATTGGAGGCCCAGTTGCCCGGGTCGATAAAGCCGACGGTCACGAGCAGCCCGGGGCCGATATGCCGCGCAATGTCTAGGCCTCCGTGACCACCGGTGCGTCGGGAGCCAAAGTGTTGTTTGAGATGGTTGAGCATGGTGCGCTCCTGTGTATGGGCGGCGTGACGTCGCATCTGGGCCGTGCGGCGCCACGCGTCGGTTTTGGGTTGGGGCTACTTGTGCGCTTTGCCCTGATTGGCCACGGCGTCGATCTTGGCGGCGATGGTCGCCGGGTCGCCGATGTAGCGCTTGTCGAGGACGTTGAAATCGGTGTCGAAGGTGTAGACGAGCGGCACGCCGGTGGGGATGTTGACCTTGAGGATCTCCTCGGGCGTGAGGTGCTCGAGCTTCATGACGAGTGAGCGCAGGGAGTTGCCGTGTGCGGCGATGAGTACGCGCTTGCCGGCGAGCATCTGGGGGCGAATCTCGTCTTCGAAATAAGGCCAGGCGCGGGCGATCGTGTCCTTGAGGCACTCGGTATAGGGCAGCTGATCGGGCGCGACATCACGGTATTGCTCCTGGGTGTGGGGATCGCGCGCGTCGTCCGGCTCGAGTGCCGGCGGGCAGACATCGAAGGAGCGGCGCCAGATGAGCACCTGCTCGTCGCCGTGCTCCGCTGCGGCATCGGCCTTGTTGAGACCCTGCAACGCTCCGTAGTGGCGCTCGTTGAGCTTCCAGGATTTGATGACGGGCAACCACTCGCGATCCATTTGGCCGAGCACGATGTCGAGGGTGTGAATTGCGCGCTTGAGACGCGAGGTGTAGCAGACGTCGAAGTCGAAGCCCGCTTCTTTGAGGGCTCGACCGCCTGCTGCGGCTTCTTCGCGGCCCGTGTCGGTGAGTTCTACGTCGGTCCAGCCGGTGAACAGGTTGAGTTTGTTCCACTCGGATTCTCCGTGACGGATAAGGACAAGTTGCATTGTCTGTCGGTCTGCTCGGTGCGCCATAGGGGCCTCCTTGATCTGGCACGGTGTGCGTGCCGTTTGCTTGACGCCGCAAAGGATACCCGTTTTAAGCTTAAAAGTTAACCAAGACTAACAAAATTGTTGTATTTGAATAGGATGATGAAGGGGGGCTGCCGAAATGTCTCTCGAAAACATCTCAATCTGTAATAGTTAGTCGTCGTAATTGGGCCTTCCTGTTACAGATTGAGATGTTTGAAGTGGTGAGCTAACAGGCCGAACTTGGGGCCTATGTTGTCGCCCTTGAGGTCGGCGGTGTCCACTCGTAGGGCGTGCGTTACGCGATTGTTTCGAAACGGGTGGGAAACACAACGGGCCGGCGATGCTCCTAGTATGCCTATTCAACTGACTGTCTAAATATCTAGGGGAGGATCGCGATGCAGGCAGATTCCGCTCAGCAGCAGGGCCTTTATCGCCCCGAATTCGACCACGACGCATGTGGCATCGGCGCGCTTGCCGATATCAACGGCGAGCGCCATCACCAGATTCTGGACGACGCGCTGTCCATTCTGGTCAACTTGGAGCACCGCGGCGGTACGGGACTCGAGAAGAACACCGGCGACGGCGCCGGCATCCTGTTCCAGGTTCCGCATCACTTTTTCCGCAAAGAGGCTCAAAAGTGCGGCCAGATTCTGCCGGCAGAGGGCGACTATGGTGTGGCCATGCTGTTCTTTCCGCAGGATGACAAGGGCGTAGAGGATGCCCGCCGCGTGTTTGAGGAGGGTTGCACCGAGGCCGGCGTGCCGCTGCTCTTTTGGCGCGAGGTGCCCGTCGACCCGCACGACCTGGGCGAGACGGCACGCGCCTGCATGCCCACCATTCTGCAAGCCTTTCTGGGCCGCCCCGACGATACGCCGGCGGGTGACGCCTTCGAGCGCCGCCTGTACGTGTGCCGTCGCACTATCGAGAAGAAGGCCGATGCCGAGTTTGCCCTGCGCGACAAGATCTTCTACGTCTGCTCCATGAGCTCGCGCACCATCGTGTACAAGGGCATGCTCGTCGCCACGCAGATGCGCCGCTTCTTCATCGACCTCAACGACGCCGCCGTCAAGACGGCTGTGGCGCTCGTCCACTCGCGCTACTCCACCAACACCACGCCCAGCTGGGAGCGTGCGCACCCCAACCGCTTTATCATTCACAACGGCGAGATCAATACCCTCAAGGGCAACGTCAACTGGATTCGCGCCCGCGAACCCAACCTGTACAGCCCCGTGCTGCAGCACGATCTTGAGCGCGTGATGCCCATCATCAACCGCGAGGGTTCCGACTCCGCGATTCTGGACAACGTGCTCGAGTTCCTGGTCATGAACGGTCGCCCGCTCACGCGTGCCGCGTCCATGTTGCTGCCCGAGCCGTGGGACCACAACGATAGCCTGAGTGAGGAGCGCCGCGCCTACGACGCTTACCAGTCCATGCTCATGGAGCCGTGGGACGGTCCTGCCGCTATCGCCTTTACCGACGGCCGTACCCTGGGCGCCGCCCTCGACCGTAACGGCCTGCGCCCGGCTCGCTACTACGTGACGCGCGACGGCCGCTTTATGCTGGCGAGCGAGGTGGGCACCATCGAGGTGCGCCCCGAGAACATCCTGACGAGCGGCTGCTTGGGACCGGGTCAGATGCTCGAGGTCGACTTTGCCCGCGGCCGCGTGATCTACAACGACGAGCTGCGCGCCCGTTACGCCAAGGAAAAGCCCTACCGTGATTGGATTGCCGAGGAGACGCTGACCGTCGACGCGCTCGATGAACCCGCCGCGCCCGCGTCCGCCGAGGATGCCGAGGTGCCCGCCGCTGTGCGCATGGCCAAGCTCGGCTACCACTGGGATGACGTCGACGAGGTCGTGCGTCCTATGGCCCAGCAGGGCAAGGCCCCGCTCGCCTCGATGGGCATCGACGCGCCGCTGGCTTGCCTGTCCAAGAAGACGCGTTCGTTCTTTGACTACTTCTATCAGCTGTTCGCTCAGGTCACGAACCCGCCCATCGACGCCCTTCGCGAGCACATGGTGACTTCGACCACGCTCTACCTGGGCAACCACGGCAACCTGCTCGAGGATTCCCGCACGGCCTGTCAGCTGGTGCGCTTGGAGCGCCCATTGCTCAACGAGGAAGAGTTCGAGCATATCTGTGCCATCGACCGTGTTGGCTTTAAGACCCGTCGTTTCCGTGCCGTCTACCGCCGCGATGCCGGCGAGGGCGCGCTGCAGACTGCGCTCACACAGCTTGCCGAGGACGTCGAGGCCGCGGTTCGCGACGGCGTGAACATTGTGGTGTTGAGCGATCGTGCCGCTGCGGGCGAGGTGCCCGTGCCGTCGCTGCTCGCTGTGGGCTGCGTGCACAACCACCTGATCCGCGCCGGCGTGCGTACCTTTGCCGATATCGTGGTGGAGTGCGGTGACGCCGTGTCCCCGCATGACTTTGCGGCGCTGGTGGGCTACTCCGCGAGCGGCATCTATCCGTACAACGCACATGCGTGCATCCGCGATCTGGCGGCACGCGGCGACCTGGACGTGACGGCCGAGCAGGGCATCGCCAACTACAACAAGGCTGCGACCGCCGGCATCGTCTCCATCATGTCCAAGATGGGCATCTCCACGGTGCAGAGCTACCATTCGGCGCAGATCTTCGAGGCCGTGGGCTTTACGCCGGAGTTCGTCAACGCGTACTTCGCCGGCACGGTGAGCCGCGTGGGCGGTATGGGTGTCGAGGACGTCGAGCACGAGCAAAACGAGCGCTACGACGCCGCGCTCGCTATCCTTAAGAGCCCGGCTCCCGATCAGCTGCCCACGCTGGGTCTGACCAAGTGGCGCCCGCTCGGCGGCGAGGATCACCTGATCGATCCGCAGACTGTCTACTTGCTGCAGACCGCCTGCCGCGAGGACAGCTACGACACCTTTAAGGAGTACAGCGCCCGCCTGCACCGCACCGGCCGCGCCGTGCGCCTGCGCGACCTGCTGGACTTTGATGCCAGCGGCCGTACCCCGGTGGCACTCGACGAGGTCGAGCCCGCGTTCAACATCGTCCGCCGCTTTAACACCGGCGCCATGTCGTACGGCTCCATCAGCAAAGAGGCACACGAGTGCATGGCCATCGCCATGAACCGCCTGCACGGCCGTTCCAACTCCGGCGAGGGCGGCGAGGATCCGCGTCGCGAGACCCCGCTGGCTAACGGCGACTCCAAGAACTCCGCCATCAAGCAGGTGGCAAGCGCGCGCTTTGGCGTGACGAGCCGCTACCTGTGCAGCGCCTTCGAGATTCAGATCAAGATGGCCCAGGGCGCCAAGCCCGGCGAGGGCGGCCACCTGCCCGGCAAGAAGGTCTACCCCTGGATTGCCGAGGTCCGTCAGTCCACGCCCGGCATCGGCCTGATCTCGCCTCCGCCGCACCACGACATCTACTCTATCGAGGACTTGGCAGAGCTGATCTTTGACCTTAAGAACGCCAACCCCGGCGCACGCGTGTCGGTCAAGCTGGTCAGTGAGGCCGGCGTCGGCACCATCGCCACCGGTGTGGCCAAGGGTGCTGCCGACAAGATCTTGATCAGCGGTCACAATGGCGGCTCGGGTGCCGCTGCGCGCGACTCTATCTGGCATGCGGGTCTGCCGCTGGAGCTTGGCCTTGCCGAGGCCCAGCAGACGCTGCTGCAAAACGGCCTGCGCTCGCGCGTGGTGCTCGAGGCCGACGGCAAGCTCATGGACGGCACCGACGTTGCCGTCGCCTGCTTGCTGGGCGCCGAGGAGTTTGGCTTTGCGACCATGCCGCTCATCTCGATGGGCTGCCTCATGCAGCGCGACTGCCAGCAGGATACCTGCCCCGCCGGCATCGCCACGCAAAACTGCCGCCTGCGTCGCGGCTTCCGCGGCAAGCCCGAGCACGTCGAGCACTTTATGCTCTTTGTTGCCGAGCAACTGCGCGAGGTCATGGCGAGCCTGGGCTTCCGCACCGTCGACGAGATGGTCGGCCATCCCGAGTGCTTGCGCCAGATTGAGGTCCCGGGCAACCGTAAGGCCAACCTGCTCGATCTGTCGCCCGTGCTGGCGAGCGCGACCTGCGAGTTCGGTGCCCATATCCCGGGTGCCGACGGTCGTCACTTCCTGCCGCAGATGGCCGCGGACAGCGAGCTCGACAAGACGCTCGACTCCACGCTGTTCGTGCCCTATACGGCCGATGCCCGTGCCCACTTGCGCCCGATTCGCTTCCGCGCCGATATCGCCAACGTCAACCGTTGCGTGGGCACCATCCTGGGTAACGCGGTGACCAAGGCACATCCCGAGGGCCTGCCCGCCGGCTCCATCACCATCGATTGCGATGGATCGGCCGGTCAGAGCTTTGGCGCCTTCCTGCCGCGCGGCATTACGCTCAACGTGTGCGGCGACGCCAACGACTACTTTGGCAAGGGCCTTTCGGGCGGCGAGGTGTCGGTGCGCCCCAACCCGCATGCGACCTATAAGTTCGACGAAAACATCATCGTGGGCAACGTTGCGTTCTTTGGCGCCACGAGCGGCCGTGGCTTCATCAACGGCCTGGCAGGCCAGCGCTTTGGCGTACGCAACTCCGGTGCCACCGTGGTGGTCGAGGGTTGCGGCAACCACGGTTGCGAGTACATGACGGGTGGCCTGGCGCTCATCCTGGGCGAGGTCGGGCAGAACTTCGCTGCCGGCATGACGGGTGGCGTGGCTTATGTCTTTGACCAGTACGGCACGCTCGATGCCCGCGTGAACCACGAGAGCGTTGAGCTCAAGGCCCCGACTGCCGGCGAGCTGGCGCAGATTCGCGAGCTCATCCAGGAGCACGTGGACGCGACGCAGAGTCCGCGCGGCATCAAGCTGCTCTACAGCTTTGAGACGATGAGCAAGCACTTTGTGAAGGTCATTCCGACCGAGTACGAGCGTGTGCTGGCGATTGTCGCCGCCGCCGAGGCCGTCGGCAAGACGCATGCGCAGGCCGAGGAGCTGGCGTTTGACATTGTGACCGGTCGCGCGAGCGCCGCGGATGTCGATCGCTTTGATGTGGCGGGCGGTGCTGCTGGCGCTGCGTCTGTGGCTGCCAGCTCTGTTGCTTCGACCAAGAAGGAGGCGTAAGTGCCATGGGTAAGCCCGGTGCTTTTCTTGATATCGATCGTGTGACCCACGAGCTTCGCCCCGTGGAGGAGCGCAGCCGTGATTTCGATCCGCTGTACGTGGAGCTCGACGACGATGCACGTCGCGCCCAGGCGAGCCGCTGCATGATGTGCGGCGTGGCGTTTTGCCAGATGGGCGCGAGCTTTGGCAAGGCACGTCCGAGCGGCTGCCCGCTGCACAACTTGATTCCCGAGTGGAACGAGCTGGTGTACCGCGGCCGCTGGGATGAGGCTGCCGAGCGCCTGTCGCTCACCTCGCCCATGCCTGAGTTCACGAGCCGCGTGTGCCCTGCGCTGTGCGAGGCCGCGTGCAACCTGGGCTCGGTCGACGGCCAGCCTACGACGATTCACGATAACGAGCGCGCGATCAGCGACCATGAATGGGCAAACGGCGGCCCGCGCCACTTTGAGCCGGCAGGGGAGGATGCGCCCACGGTCGCCGTGGTTGGTTCTGGACCGGCTGGTCTGGTGGCTGCATGGGAGCTCGCGCGTCGCGGCGCCCGCGTGACGGTGTTTGAGCGTGACGACCGCCCGGGCGGCCTGCTCATGTATGGCATTCCCAACATGAAGCTCGAGAAGTCCGTGGTCGAGCGTCGCGTGGCGCTCATGCGCGAGCTGGGTATTGTGTTCGAGCTGGGCGCCGACGTGAGCGATCCCAAGGTTACCGCCAGGCTCGACGACTTTGACGCCGTCGTGGTGGCTGCCGGCGCCCGTGTTCCGCGTGGGCTTTCGGCTGCGAACATTGATGCCCCGGGCGTGGTGTATGCCGTGGACTACCTGACGGCTTCGACCGTCTCGGTGCTCGATGGCGGTGAGCCTGCTATTGACGCGCGCGGCCTGGACGTCGTGGTCATTGGCGGTGGCGATACCGGCAACGACTGCGTGGGTACCGCGGTGCGTCAGGGCGCGCGCAGCGTGCGCCAGTTTGAGTTCTTGCCGGCTGCGCCCGATAAGCGCGCGGCGAACAACCCCTGGCCGCAGTGGCCCAACGTTAAGAAGACCGACTACGGCCAGCAGGAGGCTATCGCTGCGATGGGTGGCGAGATGCGTGCCTGGGGCGTGGATACGCTCGAGGTGTTGCTGGACAAGAAGGGTGCGGCTGCGGGTCTGCGCGTGGTCGATCTGGACTGGTCGGCGGGAAAGCCCGAGCGCATCGCTGGTTCCGAGCACGAGGTGCCGGCGCAGTTGGTGCTCATCGCCTGCGGTTTTACGGGCCCGGAGCACGGTGTGTTCAATGCAGTGAGCGTGCCTGTTGCCACCGCTGGTCGTCCGCTGCCGGTGATGGCTGCCGAGGGTTCGCATCTCGCGGCTCGCACGGAGGGCGTCGCCGCGGATGCCGCGCCGGTGTATGTGGCGGGTGATGCCCGCAACGGCAGCTCGCTCGTGGTGAACGCCATGGCCGATGCCCTGGCCTGCGCAGCCGAAGTCGCCGACGCGCTGGAGCTGTAAAGTAGTCATTTAAGAACGTCCCCAATGACTAGTCATTTTTTGTCTAGTCGTTGGGGGCACTCTTTGCGAGCGATTTACTCGTTTGTCGACGTACGGGTGTTCATTTGGCGACTTCTTGGGCTGTGGTCACCTGTTGTTTCTGTGGTGGCTGCGGGCATCTGGCTCAAAAGGGCGGGTTGGCTGTCTATGTCTACCTGCGGTTTCTTTGCGGTACGCTCATTCGGTCAAGTACCCCGTCAAGTGTTTGGTTAGCATCTGGTTTGCAGCCGAAGGCCTATTTTGCCCGCGCTTGCCTCGGTTGCTCGCCCTCCTCGTAAGCTCAAATTGAGGCCCATCAGTTTGAGGAGGATGCCATGACTGACCAAGTTTTTGACCGAGCAGAGCTGGCCGAAGCCGTCGGCAACGATATTGCCGACATGGCTCACTTTTGGATGCTGCGGAAGTTTCAATTTCTGGAGCCGGCGTGCGAGCAGTTCGAGATTATCGTCGATCCGTGGCTCAGCTATTGCGAGGAACCTTCTCAAAACGAAATCATGGCCTACAACATGGCGTTTACCGATTGGCTGCTGTTTGAGCGCCCCTATTACCACGGCAAGACGCTGTTGGAGCTGTATGTGGACGAGCCGCCAGCGTCAATTTCTCCTGCTTCGCTCGGGCGACTTAAGCAGGTGCGTGACACGCAGTATTTCTCGCGCTTTGGCATTTTGGACAAGGATCCCGCGACTGGCATGGTCGTGCTGAAGGACACGCGTACCGACCGTCGCTTTGACGTCCACGACCCACATATCGTGCAAAAGGAGCACTGGAACGATGGCGCGATTGCGGTGCGCCTCGCCTGCGTCGACGATGTCTGGCTTACGGCGGGACAGCTCTACCTGTATGACATCGCGCGCCTGAACGACACGGCGGTCGACGGACCGGGTGCGGTGCATCCCGAGGATCTGCAGGACGGCTTTGACACCTCGTGCATCAGCTTCTTCTTGCGTCTGGTCCGCGACATCATGGGCGCCCAGGGGCGGTACGTAAAGTCCCTCAACATCTACGAACAGGAATGGGGGTAGAGGATGGGCGGTTGTCGCCTGCCTTGCCTTCTGCCCTTTTGTCTCGATCTGTAACGTTTGGGGACAAAAACCAGTCTATCTGTTACAGATCGAGACGAATGCTTGGGCGCCGCTGGTTTGTCTAAATCTGTAACGTTTAGGGGCCTGGAGAACGTCTTACTGGTACAGATCGAGACGTTTGGCACCTGGCTGGGGGGAATGTCTCAATCTGTAACATCTACAGTCCAAAAATCGGTCTTCTTGTTACAGATCAAGACGTTTGTCGGTGGAGGCAACGGTGACGATGGTCCATTTGTCCGATGTGGTGGTGATGGAAGTGTCTAATACCGTTTTCAAGCACAAGCATACGACTCGCAACACGTTGGCGCGGAATAGGATGCTCGCGCGACTCACGGAGGCGACCGAGCAAGGTGCGCTGCTCGCAACGCATGACAATGCCGAGCTCATGTGGCTGCGGCGTCATGTTGGAACCGACGATATCGCGGAACCCGAGCCGTATTTGTTCTGCTTTCAACATGATTGGGGTGTGCTGACGCCGGCGGAGCGAACGCTGCGTACCATCAAAGGGCTTGCAGAGTTTCATCCCGATTGGGCGTTTTGGGGCTATGACGCGGCGCTTTTGTGGGGTCTGAAGGTGCCGAATGATCTGCTTGGGTCGCGTTTTCTTGTTAAGACGGGTTGTTCGGTGACGTTGAGCGGCGGGTGCAGGTTGTTGCGTCCGCAGATGGCGGGCGCACTCGAGCATGTTGATGGCGTGCGGGTGACGTCGTTTTGGCGCACGGTGGAGGATTGCCTACTGCGTGCGCCGTTCTCCTACGGGTTGGCGATTGCCGATTCTGCACTGCGGGCGAAAGGCGTATCACGTGGGGATTTGTGCGAGCGCCTCCGCGCCGATTGCGAGGGCAGGCGAGGGTATCGCAGGGCACAGGTGATTGCGTCGTATGCGGACGGGCTGTCTGAAAACGGCGGCGAGTCTCGGTTCCGAGCATTCTTTATTGCGTACGGCTTTCCGGTTCCGGAGCTGCAGGTGGAGTTTCGCGACCCGCTCGATCCGAGCCAGGTGTTTCGCGTCGACTATTTTTGGCGGCTCGAGGACGGGACGTGTGTCATCGGCGAGCTCGACGGAAAGGGGAAGTACACCTTGCAGAGCGGCGAGGGTCGGGAGTCGGTTGACCCATTCGTGGCAGAGCGTCAGCGGGAATCTCATCTGACAATGCTCGGGCATAAGGTGCTTCGGTTTACGTTTAATGAACTCAAAGGCCCGGGGAAGCTAGTCGAGAAAATGAGGCTGGCGGGTATTCCTCGGCAGGTTGAATTGGCTGAGGAGTGGAGATGCCAGTGGTATGGGCGCTGAGAGGTTTTGTCTCGATCTGTAACGTTTAGAGGTTGTTTGAGCTCGTAATTGTTACAGATCGAGACAAGCCGGTGAAACGTCGACCGAATGTCTCGATCTGTAACATCAGGGGACCCAATAACCCTGTACCTGTTATAGATCGAGAGATTTCCCTAGTGCCGCTGGGATGGGACTGCAACGTATTCCGTCCCCCACATCCTCTCTTCCTTCCGTTAACCGATGCGTCTGCAGCAATCCAGCGGGACTAGGTGATAATGGACAAATGTTCAAGTTAATCGTGAGGGAGGAGCTCGATATGGCATCTGCCGATCGTTCCACGTTGTTTATCAATGCGACCATTCTGGATGGTTCGGAGCATATGGAGCCGCAACCCGATATGGCCGTGACTGTTGAGCGCGGCGTCATCACCTGGATGGGGCCGAGTGCTGTGGCGCAGGCGCCTGCAGGTGCCGAGGTTATCGACCTGGGTGGTGCGTATCTCATGCCCGGTCTCATCAATATGCACGTGCACCTGTGCGGCTCGGGCAAGCCTGTCTCGGCCGGCGATGCGGGAGCGCTGATGAAGAAACTCGATAATCCCGTGGGCCGTGCCATCGTCCGCCGCATCCTCAAGGGCAGTGCCCAGCAGCAGCTGGCAAGCGGCGTGACCACAGTGCGCGGCGCGGGCGACCCGCTGTTTGCCGACATTGCCGTGCGCGACGCTATCGACGCCGGCAAGTATCAGGGTCCGCGCCTGGTAGCGCCGGGAACGGGCGTCACGGTGCCGGGCGGCCATGGCGCGGGCTTGTTCGCCCAGGTGGCCAACAGCCCCGTCGAGGCAGCCGAGCAGGTGCGAGACCTGTATGCGCGCGGCGCCGACGTCATTAAGCTGTTCGTAACGGGCGGTGTGTTCGATGCGACCGAGGTGGGCGAGCCGGGCGTGCTGCGTATGCCGGTGGAGGTTGCCGCGGCGGCGTGCAAGGCGGCGCACGAGGTGGGTCTGCCGGTTATGGCTCATGTCGAGAGCGCCGAGGGCGTGAAGGCCGCGCTTGAGGCCGGGGTCGACACGATCGAGCACGGTGCCCCGATGACGCCCGAGATCCTGGAGCTGTATCGCGGCGCCGCGGGCACACAGCTCGAGGGACGCGCGCCGAGCGTGACCTGCACGATCAGCCCGGCGCTGCCGTTTGTATTGCTCGACCCGGAAAAGACCCATTCGACCGATACACAAAAGAAGAACGGCGACATCGTGTGCTCGGGCATCATCGAGAGCGCCCGTGCCGCACTGGAAGCTGGCATTAAGGTGGGCCTGGGCACGGACTCAAGCTGCCCGTTCGTGACGCAGTACGACATGTGGCGTGAGGTTGCCTATTTTGCCAAGTATGTCGGTGTGAGCAACGCCTTCGCGCTGCATACGGCTACGCAAGTCAACGCCGAGCTGCTGGGGCTGGGCGGCGAGACCGGTACGATCGAGTGCGGCAAGGCCGCCGATATCCTGGTGACGCGCAAGAATCCGCTCGATGACCTGTGCGCTCTGCGTGAGCCGACGCATGTGATGTGTCGCGGTGATCTGGTACGCAAGCTCATGGTGAAGCGTATTCCCGAGGTGGACGCCGAGCTCGACGCGATTATGGCCATGCCTGCCGAAGCGCTGGCTGAGGAGCTGGCCCGCGACGGTGTGGCGTAGATGTGACAAAGGGGCAGCTCCGTTGCCGCATGCAAAAAGCCGAGGTCTCAACACGAGGCCTCGGCTTTTTTATCGAACAAATACTTAAGATTTGGGACAAACAAACCTGATTAATTTGTCCCGCGTGCGGGCGCTAAGAGCGGGTTTCCATCTTGGCGTGGCACTTGGGGCAGGTGACGCGGATCTTGCCTTTGCCCTTGGGGACGGAGAGCATCTGGCCGCAGTTGGGGCACTTGAGGTATGCCGTGGTCTTGCGACCCTTCCACATCTTCTTGGCCGTGCGCTTGGCACGCTCAAAGTCTTCCTTGCTGGTACCGGCCGTGCGCGAGGCGTTGGCAGCCGCGGCGCCGCTACCCAAGCTCGCTATGAACTTGCCCAGGCCGGGGACGTTAGCGGTCGCGGCGACAAAGGCCGCGTTTTCCTTGCGACGTGCGTCGATGTTTTTGGACAGGCCGCGCAGCACGCCAATCACGATTACGGCGATGGCAATCCAGCTGAGCCACTGGATATGGGCTATCGATCCGATCATCGCGATGACGATGCCGACAAAGCCCATAACGATGGTGAGCTCATCGGCGCCATTGCGGCCCTTCATAAAGTCATTCATGCAAATTGCCTTTCGTTCGATATGCTGCACGCCTTTATACCCGATTTAGAGCAAGGGGGACAGGTCAATCTGCACCAAGGTGGTGCAAACATACCTGTCCCCGATGCACCAAGAAGGTGCAAAGCAGTCCGTCCCCAATGCCCCAATTACTTGGAGAGCTTGTCGACGACGCGTTCGATCTCGGCGAGCTTGGCGGCTTTGAGGTCTTCGTCGCCCGATTCGATTGCCGAAGTCACGCAGCCCTCGATATGCGCCTTGAGCACATCGGCGTTGATGCGCGCAATGAGCGCCTGCGTTGCCATGAGCTGCGTGGAAATATCGACGCAGTAGCGGTCCTCATCGACCATCCGCAAGATGCCGTCGATCTGGCCGCGTGCCGTCTTGAGCATGCGGGTCACCGATTTGTGGTCTGCCATCATGGCGGGTCCTCGTTTCTGGTCGATGGGGTCGAATGCTTCTGGTAGCTGCTACGCGGCGGTCACGGACAGGGCGTGGAACTTCTCGCCGGCGCCCTCGACGGCGGCAGCGAGCTGCTCGGCGGTCACGGTGTCGGCGCACTCAACCTGGACGGTCTGGGTCTCGTGATCGGCGTCGGCGTCGGTCACGCCGGCAACGTTGAGCAACGCCGTCTCGACGGTGGCGTCGCAGTGGCCGCACATAAGGCCGGAAGTCTTAATTGTGTAACGCATGGGTATTCCTCTCTGTTGTGTCGGCTTTCCCAGGCACCCGACCTTGACCTTCAAGCCGTCGCTCGCGTACCAAAGTACGCGTCGCTCCTCTTTCAGGTCAATCTCGGGCACCTGGAAAACCCGTTCTAAATGGACTTAATGGTGAGCCTATTTTGCCACTTTTGGCTTAAAGGATTTTAAGCGCAGAGCGTTGGAAACAACGCACACGCTCGACAGGCTCATGGCCGCGGCGCCGAACATCGGCGAGAGCTGCCAACCGGTGAGGGGGAAGAACACGCCTGCCGCCAGCGGAATGCCGATGCCGTTGTAGAACAGCGCCCAGAACAGGTCCTGCTTGATGTTGCGGATCGTGGCGCGCGAAAGCTCGATGGCGCGCGCAACATCCATGAGGTCGCTGCGCATGAGTACCACGTCGGCGCCCTCCTTGGCGATGTCGGCGCCGGTGCCGATCGCAAGGCCCACGTCGGCGCGCGCCAGGGCGGGGGAGTCGTTGATGCCGTCGCCCACCATGGCGACCTTGCCGCCCGCATCCTGCAGTTCGCGCACGTGGCGTTCCTTGTCGGCGGGGAGGACGTCGGCGATGACCTGTTCGCTGGTGAGTCCCACGCGGCGGGCGATAGCCTCGGCCGTCACGCGGTTGTCGCCGGTGAGCATGCGCACGTCGACGCCGAGCTTGCGGAGCGCGGCGATGGCCCCGGCGCTCGTCTCTTTGACCTCGTCAGCCACGGCGATGGTGCCGACAAGCTCGCCGTTCTTGGCAAAGAACAGCGGTGTTTTGCCCTCGGCGGCAAATTGCTCGGTAAGACCCGCGGGCACGGTAACGCCCAACTCGTTCATCAGGCGTACGTTGCCGGCGGCGATGACATTCTGCCCCTCGCGCGCCGTTACGCCACGACCGGGCACGGCGGCAAAGTCCTCGACCATGCGCGCGACAATTCCGCGTGCCTCGCACTCGGCCATAATCGCCTCGGCCAGCGGGTGCTCGCTCGAGCGCTCCAACGCGGCGGCCAGCTTGAGCAGCGACTTTTCGCTCATGGCGGGCGAGCCGTCAGCGCGCGTGGCTACTACGATATCGGTCACGGCAGGCTTGCCGCGGGTGACCGTGCCCGTCTTGTCGAGCACCACGGTGCCCACACTGCGCAGATTCTCCAGCGCCTCGGCACTCTTGAACAGAATGCCCATCTCGGCGCCCTTGCCGGTACCCACCATAATGGCGACGGGCGTGGCCAGACCCAGTGCGCACGGGCAGCTGATCACCAGCACGGCCACGGCGGAGGTGAGCGCCTCGTTCATGCTGCCGGTCAGTGCCATCCACACTACAAAGGTCACGACCGAGATTACAAACACCACGGGCACGAACACGCCGGCGACCTTGTCGGCCATGCGGGCGATGGGCGCCTTGGTGGCGTTGGCGTCCTCGACGAGCTGGATAATCTTGGCGAGCGACGTGTCGGCGCCCACACGCGTGGCGCGGAAGGTAAACGAGCCCGTGCGGTTGACCGTGGCCGCGTTGACAGTGTCGCCGGCGGTCTTTTCCACGGGGATGGACTCGCCGGTGAGCGCGCTCTCGTCCACGGCCGAGCTGCCCTCGAGCACCACGCCATCGACGGGGATGGACTCTCCGGGGCGTACGCGCAGGACCTGGCCGGGAAGGATGCTGTCGACGTCGACGGTGGTTTCGCTGCCGTCCTCTGCCACGACGGTCGCGGTCTTGGGCGCCAGGTCGATGAGCGCCTCGATGGCGCCGTCGGTCTTGGATTTGCTGCGTGTCTCGAGGTATTTGCCCACGGTGACGAGCGACAGGATCGTGCCCGCACTCTCAAAATACAGGTTGCCCATGCTCGTCATCATGGCCTCGTGGATTTGCCCGGCGGCCAGCTGGTCGGCCATGATAAACATGGCATAGAACGACCAGGCGACGGAAGCGGTGGCGCCCACGGCAATAAGGGCGTCCATGGTGGGCGCGCCGTGCGCGAGCGATTTAAACCCGTTGATAAAGTACGCGTCGTTGACATAGACGATGGGGATGAGTAGGACGAGCTCGGTGAGGGCGAGCGTCATACTGTGGGTGTGGTCGGTGAAGACGCCGGGCAGCGGCCAGCCGAGCATGTGCCCCATGCCTATGTAGAACAGCGGGATGAGGAATGCGATCGAGACGATGAGGCGGGTGCGCATAGCGGAGGCGGCGGCCTCCAACTTTTTGGTGGGCGACTCCATACGGGCGGCGCCAGACCTGGCTTGCGCGCCGCCGTTTGAACCGGCGGCACCGGTGCCCGCATCGACGGGTGAGGCCGAGTAGCCAGCGCGATCGACGGCGGTGCAGATGTCGTCGGGGGTGACCTGCGCGGGGTCGTAGTCCACCAGCATAGAGCCGGCGAGCAGATTGACCGCGACGCTCTCGACGCCGTCGAGCTTGCTCACGGCACGATCCACGTGCGCCTGGCAGGCGGCGCATGTCATGCCACCCACGTCGAACTTATCTTGAGCCATGGCTTCTCCTTTCTGTGGTTCGCTGTTGGAATTGTTAACCTGCTGATACTATACACCCATACCCCCTGGGGGTGTCCAGTAATGGTTGGAATGTATGACTTTTCATTACAGATGAGGGTGGCTGCTCAATCGGTGGCCGTCCCAACCAATCATCTCAATCTGTAACATCTGGTCCAGTCGTTGAGCCGTAACTGTTACAGATTTAGACAAACATTTCAGCCGAAAACTAACGTCTCGATCTGTAACATCTAGACCCCGTTTTACCGAGTATTTGTTACAGATCAAGACAAACAGTTGGCAGGAAACTCAATGTCTCGATCTGTAACATCTAGAGAAGTTTTAACCCCTTACTGTTACAGATTGAGATGTTGTCTCGCGGGGTTGGGGTTTTGTCTCGTTCTGTAACATCTAGACCTGTATCTGCCGAGCTGGTGTTACAGATCGAGACAATTGCCGGGGAGGGGTCCCGTCACGGCAAGACGCCCGCCGCCTAGATACAGAACCCGGGGATCACACAGGTTCGCTTATTTGGCTTGTCCGCAGGCGTTGCGTACGTAAAGACGTCGCCGTCGTGTCCCACGCGATTCAAATAGAGTGTGCCTCCACTCTCCGATGTGTCGGGGCTCACCGTGCGCTCCCACCAACAGGTGTCCTTGCCCTTCCATTGGCGGACCATCGTCTCGTTCGTGGAATACGGGCTCACCTTGAGCTCGCGGAAGAGCTGATACTCCTTGCCCTCGCCGTTGTAGATGTCTGCCAGGTAGTGATAGCCCTCGGCAAACGAATCGGGCGGTTGCGTACCGCACAGCTCGACCATGGCGGGCAGCCAAAGGGTTGCGGGCAACTCGCTCAGACACGATGCACTGTTGGCGGCGCCCACATTGTTCGAGACCTTCTTGACCCCTTTAATGAGCGCGCGCAACTCGTTGGGTAGCAGCTTAAGGCCGTCGCCGTTGAGCCATCCCCGCAGCTCGCAATCTGCCCAGCCGGCGCTCGGCGGTTCAGCCGTAGCGTTGCGCTCGGCAATACCCGCGTCGAACATAAACGTCAGCCCGGCCTTGCCTGTACCGTCCAGAAGTTCGTCGTGGCGGATGCCCACAAGCTGAGCGCCGACCTCCAGCCCGTTGGCGAGCTTCACACGCTTGGTGCACGGATAGGGGATATGCCCATCAGTGTCGAGCAGGTGGTAGCGCTTGGCAATCTCGCGTGCCTCGCTACGGGTCTCGGCGGCCTTAATCTTGAGCGAAATTTCCTGCAGCTGATCCCAGGCGTAGTCGTCAAGTGAACCGCGGATGCCGTCCAGGTAGTCGGGGATGCCAAAGCCATGGGTTGCCGCCCCGATAACGCCGAGCCCCGCAACGGCTGCAACGACGCCGCCGATGACAAAGCGGCGGCGGGTCATGGCATCGTGACGGGCCTGCTCCAGGATCTCTCGTGCGCGCTCGCCGGCGACGTCGACCTTAAGGTGCGTGCCAGAATCGATATCAATTGCGGCCTCGTCTCCTGCGTCCTCGCGGTCCTCAGATTCTGCAGCGGGGAGGTATGCCGAGAGCGCCTCGAGCATCTGCTGCTCGGTGGGGCGATCGCCCTGTTCAACCGAGATGCCTTTCATGATGATCTGGACGAGCGCCTTGTCGCCCTCGCAGCGCGGCTCGAGCGGTGCCGGTTTGGTCTTGGTCTTTATGAGGTAGAACGAGCCGGTTGCCGCGGCACCCGTCGACTCGACATCGAACGGCTTGCGACCGCTGTAGAGCTGGTACAGAATGCTCGAAAGCGCATAGACGTCGATCGCGGGCGAGCGGCGAAGGGCCGCGATGCCTTCGATATCCTGCGTGAGCATTTCGGGCGCGGCATATGCGGGTGTGGCAAAACGCCAAATGTCGGCACGTCGGGTGATTGTGTCGTCGCCGAGTGCCATGGTCGCGGAGCCCATGTCGATGAGGCAGGGGTCAAAGGAGCAATCGGCAATCTGCTGTTCGAGCGTTCGGCTGGTGGTGCGGAACATGATATTGGCAGGCGACAGGTCGCGATGGATGACCGGATTCACGAGGCCTTGGGTCATCAAGAGCGCGCGAAGCACGGCGTTTCCGACGGCGGCGACCATCTGGGTGGTCAGCCCGCCCGAGGCGTCGTGCGGAAGCAAGGGCAGCGCCTGCTTGAGCGAGGTGCCCTCGACCCACTCCATGAGGATGAGCGGGTCGTCCTCGCACGATCCGTAGCCATAGACGCGCGGAAATCCGCGCAGGTGCGAGACGGTACACAGATGACGATACTCCTCGAACAGCGCGGCGGTGTTGGCCAGGTGCGCGGCCGATTGCTCGGCGGAGCGGTCGGGGGCTTGGCCGGAAAGGATGGCGTTGTCCTTGAGTAGCTTGACGGCAAAGACCTCGCCGCTCGTGTTGGTCGCGCGTAGCACGTGCCCGATGTTGCCGTTGTTGCGGTGGGCCGTCTGGAGAATAAGCGTCATAAATCGACGCTTGGCGTCGTCCTCGGCGCTGGGGTCGACCGCCACGGCGGTATCGAACGTATCGAGACGGATGAGTTTGTCGCCATAGGCGCTATCGGTAGTATCCATGGCGTTCCTTTGTCTGGCATGGGTTGCCGCGCGTATACGTGGGCAGTGTGGATATCGGTAAAGTACCATGATAGCCACACTGCCCACGTATACCGCTGAGTATTGTCGTTTACGACGCAGAAGGTAGAAGACGAAAGACGGACGGCGACCGTCTTTCGATCGCCGTCCGCGCTAGTCCACAATGACAAGGAATGTCGTGTAGAGACCCAGATGGAGCCTGTCGCTGTTTTCGATTTCCACCGGGGGATAGATCTTGCCGGGTTCGCGTTGGTCGCGCGGCGGCTCGATTACGATATCGCCGTCGCCCGCGCCCGATTCGAGCACTGTGCCGTTGGTCGACCCAAGGCCCTGGGCGTACCAGTGTCCGCCTTCGAGCCAAATGCGGAGATGCTCGCGCGATGCATCAGCGCCTACATCGGTGATGCTGGGCGAGGTTTTGGGCAAGGACCCAATTACCGTGCCGCGCGGATCGCGTGTGAGGGGATGGATTTGCATGTCGGCGCAGTTGTCGGCATGGGTTCTGAGCAGACCGAGGTTGGGGGCGACAGTGCGCGGCTGCTCCAGGCTGCTCATAAAGCCACGTCCGACGGTAGTTTCGGTGGTGCCAAAGTGCCCGCCTGTCTTGCTGTCGCAAAAGCGCTCGACGGTGGCCACGCCTTGGATGGGGTCAGCGAGCGCCCCCGTTGCCACAAAGAGCATAAGGTAAAGCGTACTCTTCTCGCGCACGGCATTGCCGTCAAAGTTGTCGATGCGATTGAGGGCATTTGCATATAGGCGGCTGTCCAACTTGTAGCTGGCGAGAGCCGACATCATTTCGTTGGCGGCCGGGCCGCGATAGTGCTCGGCGATTGCCTGATAGGCGGACTCGCCGCTGCCGAGCTTGCTGCAGATTGCCGCGGAAAGATTGAGCGTGGTGATGGCAAAGTCGCTGTAGATGGCGGGCGCGCACTGGTCAGGCTCGCGATGGACGATGTAACGGGTGAGATACGAGCGGTTGGAAGAGCATTTCTCGAGCAGGGTACTGCCGAGATAAGAGTTTCCATTGATGAGCATTCGGGCGATCTCGAGATGTTTAAGACCGCCGAACGAGCGAATATCGTTATAGAGGACCGAGCAAGGCGTCTCTGCTGCCACGGATACCTCCTTTGATTGCTTCCTAGCCAATATGGCGATAGGAATTAATGGCCCCCGGTGGGCGACGTATTAAATGGCTGCGCAATATATAGCGTAACCAAAGCAACATTATAGGCCACATGTTCGAAATTGCAGGAAGACTGAGAGATTTGGTTTGGACTGGACGGAAATCCCCCTCTGTCTTGTTCTGTAACATTTAGGGCCGGTTTTGCTTCGCAGCCGTTACAGATTGAGACAATCAGCCGGGCCCGCCTCGTCCGCCTCGTCATCTGTGGTTTACGTGGGGGCATGCGATGCACGGGTATACTAACCCGCGGCGAATCTGCTCCATCGCTTAGTGCTGCTGCGTCTGGACGGCGCGTGATAGGGCTGCCAAAGCGATCGCCAGCGTGCTGAGCAACGTCCTCTCTGTGCGCACCCGTTTTTGTATGTATTAGCGCACTACCAAGCACGCCCGCGCGGCCGCATGCCGTGCCCATTGCGCGTGCAGATAAGGAACAACAACATATGCGTAATTCTGTATCCGACGTCACCGACGCCGAGATTCTGGACGAGACCCGCGAGGCCATGACCCAGGCTGCCTTCGATGCTGCCGATGAGGCCAATGCCGCCCAAGCCGTCGAGTCCGCTACCGAGAGCCTGCCCGCCTTTGACGAGCTGGGGCTTTCGGACGAGATGCTCCGTGCTATCGAGAATCTGGGCTACACGGCGCCCACGCCCGTTCAGGCCGGCTCCATCCCCGTGGTGCTCGAGGGTCGCGACCTGCTTGCCGCCGCTCAGACCGGCACCGGCAAGACGGCCGCCTTCTTGCTGCCGACCATGAACAACCTGGAGCACATTGCTCCGCCCAAACCCGTGCGTGAGCGCGGCGGCCGCAACCGCCGTCGCGGTGCCAAGAAGCCCGAGGGCAACGGCCGTGGCCCCGTGATGCTCGTCATCACCCCTACGCGCGAGCTTGCCCAGCAGATCGACGAGGTCGCGAGCAAAATCGCCGACGTCACCGGCCATGTTGCCGTGACCGTCGTGGGCGGCGTGAGCTACAAGCCCCAGACCGCTGCCCTCAAGTACGGTTGCGACATCCTGGTCGCCACGCCGGGCCGTCTGGTCGATCTGATCGAGCAGGGTGCCTGCCACCTGGACGAGGTCAAGGTGCTGGTGCTCGATGAGGCCGATCGCATGCTCGACATGGGCTTTTTGCCCGCCGTCCGCCGCATTGTGCGCGAGACGCCGGCCGAGCGCCAGACGCTGCTGTTCTCGGCGACGCTCGACGAGGAGGCCGTGGGCGAGATCACCGACCTGGTGAGCGACCCGGCCCGCGTGGAGATCGCGCCTGCCACGTCGACCGCCGACACTGTCGACCAGTTTGTGTTCCCGGTGTCCATCGAGGCCAAGAACAACCTGCTGCCCGAGTTCCTCAAAAAGGAAGGCCCGGAGCGCACTATCGTCTTTATGCGCACCAAGCACCGCGCCGACAGCTGCTGCCGTCGTCTGGAGCGTAAGGGCATCAAGGCCGCCGCGATTCACGGCAACCGCAGCCAGGCCCAGCGCGAGCGCGCGCTTTCTGCCTTCCGTGATGGCACCGTCGACGTGCTGGTGGCGACCGACGTGCTTGCCCGCGGCATCGACATCAGCGATGTGCGCTACGTCGTGAACTTTGACGTGCCGGCCGAGCCGACCGACTACATCCACCGTATTGGCCGTACGGGCCGCGCCGGCGAGCTGGGCTGGGCCATCACGTTTGTGACCGAGCAGGACGTCGACGAGTTCTACGAGATCGAGAAGCTCATGGACAAGACCGCCGACATCTACGAGGCCGGCGACCTGAATGTGGGTCCTAATCCGCCCGCGGTTGACCCCGAGCGCGACCCTGCGGCCTTTAAGGCGAAGAAGAAGACCAAGCGCGGCAAGTCCAAGAGCAAGAAGAAGCTTGAGCAGGCGCGTCGCGACGGCAAGCGCAACGGCGACGATTACGGTGATGTGGCCGGTCGTTCCAACCGCGGTCGTGACGAGCGTCGCGGCGACGGCGAGCGTCCGAGCCGTCCTAAGCGCGGCGGCAAGACCCGCGTGCGCGAGGGCGTTCAGGCTCGCGTGGACGAGGCTGTGGAGAGCGTGGCTCGCGAGGTGGCTGCCGAGGAGCGCGCTGGTGCTGTTGAGCAGGGCCCGCGCGGCAACCGTGCCGAGCGCCGTGCCAAGCAGTTCCAGGGCGAGGCACACCGCCGTCGTCGTGAGGACGAGGACCGTGGAGGTCGTCGCCGTGTTGAGCGCGAGGACGAGGGCCGCGGTTCGCGTGGCGGCAAACGCGGTGCGGGCGACCGTCGTCGTTCCGGTCGCGATGGCGAGCGCGGCGGGCGCAATGAGCGCCGTGGCGGCGAGGGTCGCGGTGAGCGAGGTGCCCGTGGCGGTGAGTCCCGTGGCGGCAAGTGCTTTGAAGAGCGCGGTAGCCGCGGCGGCGAGCGTCGCGAGGGTGCTCGCGGCAATGGCGGCCGCAGCGGCGCTGGCCGTTCTAACGAGTCGCGCGATCGTCGTGATCCGCGTGCCAGCCGCGATCGTCGCGATGACTGGCGCAACTACGACGATACCCGCGAGGAGCGTCGTGGCGGCTATCGTGGCGGGCGTGGCGGCAACCAGGCCGGCTCCCGCGGCGGCCGCGCCGGCGGTCGCGATAACCGTGGCAGCTATGGCAACAGCCGTGGCGGCAAGCGCGGCGGCAGCTCCCGTCGTCCCGGTGACGGCGGCGGCAAGCGCAAGTAACATACGCGTCGCCCACTAGAGCGAGGTGAACCAAGGGCCCTGAGCAACTACGCTCGGGGCCCTTTTTGTTTGCCGTATCCGATCGCTAGTTCAAATGTGATTTCCTCGGGAATGCATCTAGAGGATGCCGTGGGCCTGTTTCCTGCCATGCGGCAATGGGTCCCATGGGGTGTGCCGTGCATTTTTTGGAGTATTCAGCAGCTCTAGCTGGCTGCATACGATTCGGTATTGCCAACGGTGGCCTTCAGATACCCCCTATGAGCGTTTTGAGTTAGATTTCGCCGTTTTTCGAAGCAAAGGTACGTCATTCTCGCTATGTCGGAACCCTAAATGACGCAGCGCCCTACAGTTTTGCCCGCCCGCGGCGGTGCTGGCGCGGTCACGTTGCAGAATACTCCGTTTTTTGCACGGGCCAGGATGGGGTACCTCAGGAGAACACGGCGGTATCCCGTAAATATATACAATCTGTACCGTAATTTATACAAAACGAAGAGGCAGACAGCGTAGGGTGGGTGCATTGGGGTGCTTGGTGCATTAAAACGGGGACCCTACGTGCCGTATACTCTGGCTGGATGTGAAAACGGCTTGACGCGTTGCCAGGCGTAGGGGGAGGGTGTCTAGATGAGCGTATTCGAAATTGTGTTTAGTCCGACGGGTGGAACGCAGAAGGTGTCTGGCCTTGTGGCTGGAGCGCTGGACAAAAAGACCGTTACCGTCGATCTGACCGATAGCGGGTTGGATTTCCACGAGGTCTCGATGACGAAGGACGACGTGGCTGTTATCTCCGTGCCAGCGTATGCCGGCAGAGTCCCTGCCGTGGCGGTCGACCGACTGAACATGGTTCACGGCAACGGAGCGCGGGTCGTTCTGGTGTGCGTCTATGGAAACCGCGCGTTTGAGGACACGCTCGTAGAGCTGGAGGACGTTGCGAAGCATGCGGGATTCCGGGTAATCGCGGCAGTTGCAGCCATTGCAGAACATTCCATTGCGCGACAGTTTGCTGCCGGTCGTCCGGATGCGCAGGATGCGGCGCAGCTCGCAGAGTTTGCGCAGCAAATTCAGCAAAAGCTGTTGGCTGAGGATACATCCGAGCCCTCTATTCCCGGCAATCGTCCTTATAAACAAGCCAGAGGTCACCGCATGGCACCTGAGGCAACAGAGGATTGCGTCTCCTGCGGTGCATGCGCCGCGGCGTGCCCCGTTTGTGCTATCGACAAGGGTGACCCCAAACGAGCAGCTGGCGAGGCGTGCATCTCCTGCATGCGCTGCATTGCCGTATGCCCGCGAGGCGCTCGTAAGCTTGATCCCAACAAGCTATCCGCTGTTTCTCAGATGCTGAGCAAGGTTTGCGTCGTGCGGAAGGAATGCGAGCTCTTTGTCTAGCGCATACGAAATTGGTGCATTGGGGCCAGGTTAATCTGCACCAACCTGGTGCAAACAAACCTGTCCCCAATGCACCAGAGTGAGGAGCGCCCCTGGGTGCCGGCAGAAAAGGAACGTCCCTAAGTGCCGCTTAAATACCGTTTATCGGAGAATAAATACCGTTCACCGGTCATAATGATTATTCTGGCTTTGGGCTTGTCTACAATAGCTCCCGTAAAAAGAAATGCGGAAGGTTACCGAGTCCCTCGGACGTGGGCCTAACCAAAGTCTTTGAACGGATGTGTCTCTATGGACGCATTCGCTTGATTTTGGTTGGGCTATATTTATGAAGGGACATGCCACCATGGGTTTCTTTTCTCGCCTTATGGGCGGCTCGGACAAGCAGGCGACTGCATCTTCCGAGTTCGAAATCCTCGCTCCCGTTTCCGGCGAGCTTGTTCATCTGGAAAAAACCAATGACCCCGCTTTTAGCAGCCGTGCCGTGGGCGATGGCGTTGCCGTGGTTCCCCAAGAGGGAACGGTGTGCGCTCCTGTTTCCGGTACCGTCGCGGCGCTGTTCCCGACCGAGCATGCACTGGGCATCATGTCCGACGACAGCTCTGCTCAGGTGATGCTGCATATCGGAATCGACACTGTTAAACTTGAGGGCAAGGGCTTCCATGCGCTTGTTGCCCAGGGTGACCATGTCGACGCGGGCCAGCCCCTCGTTGAGGTCGATTTTGACGCGGTCCGCGCCGCCGGCTTCGATCCCACGGTCTTCGTTATTGTATGCGAGCGTTCGGAGAACTCGACTCTTCGTGAGCACGCTTCCGGCCCTGTTGCTGTTAAAGAGCCTGTCGTCTGGCTTTCCGAGTAAATTCTTTTGGTGGGTACCGTGGTTATCAAGCGAGTTTTCAACAATAACGTCGCAATGGTCACTTCGGACGATGGCTCCGAGCTCATTGTCATCGGTCGAGGCCTCTGCTTTGGCCGTCATGCCGGCGACGCTATCGATGAAGCATCGGTCGAAAAGACCTATGCGCTGCAGGAGGGCACTTCTCAGGATTCGCGTACGATTGACCGCTTGGCACATCTTTTGGAGTCCATTCCCACCGTCAACCTCGTGATTGCCGAGGACATTGTTCAGATGCTCCGTCGAGAGCTCAATGTTGATGTCAACGACAAGATTCTCATTGCTCTTGCAGACCATATCAGCCTTGCTTTGGAGCGCGAGCGCAAGGGCGTCTCCTGCGAGAATCCGTTGCTGCTCGAGATCCAGCAGTTCTATCGCAAGGAGTATGCGCTTGCGGGCCGTGCGCTGCAGATTGTCAAGGAGTATATGGGCTTCCAGATGAGCGAAGAAGAGCAGGGTTTTATTACGCTGCATATCGTCAACGCCACCATGCCGCAACGCTCCGACCGTCTCATCATCTCGGTCCAGCTTGTTCGCGACGTGCTCGCGATTGTTTCCGAGCGCTATGCCACGACCCTCGATGACACCTCGCTGCCTTACGAACGTTTCGTTCGTCACCTGCAGTTTTTCGCGCAGCGAGCGCTCGATCCTGCGGCCGGGCAAATCAATGGTGACGCGCTGTTCCGAATCGATGAAACGGTGTACCCGTGCGCATCCTCGTGCGCGGACGCCATAGCCGCCCACTTGTCGTCTACCTATAACGTTGTCGTTACCAATGCCGAGAAGAGTTATCTCGCTTACCACATTGTTAACCTGCTTGGAGAACCTGGTCTCTAGGCATAACGTGCCCACACATCGATTGATATAAGGCAGGGCTTATGGCCTTGTCCAGGGCACATCTGTCTTAATTTGCGGAAAAGGAAGGGGAGTACCGCTATGACCGCAAAAAAGAAGTTCAATTTCAAAGCGCCGTTGGGGGTGTTCGCGAAGTCAATCGTTCAGCCGATGATGTATCTCTCGGTTGCCGGCATTCTGCTCATCGTGGGCATTATTCTGACCAACAAGACCATCTGCGCCGTGATCCCTGTGCTGGGCTCCGGTCCGTTCCAGCTTGTGGGCGCCGTTGTCTATCAGTCGCTGATGTTTATCATCAACAACCTCTCGATTCTGTTCTGCGTGGGCATCGCCGGCGCCATGGCAAAGAAGAACAAGGGCCATGCTTCGCTGATCGCCCTGATGTCGTTCTTCCTGTTCCTGCAGGCTAACAACATCGTGCTCAACGCCACCGGCTCTCTTGCCGAAGCGAGCGGCATGCTCGGCCTTACCGGAACCGGCCAGAGCACCGTTATGGGCATTCAGGTGCTCGATACCGGCGTGTTTGGCGGCATCATTCTTGGTTGCATCACCGGTGCCGTGTTCAACAAGTACTCGAACAAGCAGTTCCCCATTGCCCTTTCGATGTTCTCGGGCGTTCGTTTTCCGTTCCTGATCATGATCATCATCTCCTGGATCATGGGCGCTGGCTTCTGCATCGTTTGGCCTCCGGTTCAGGGCGCCATCTCCTCCGTTGCCGGCATCATTAAGGAGTCGGGCAACATCGGTCTGTTTATCTACGGCATGCTCAACAAGCTGCTCGTTCCCACCGGTCTGCACCACCTCATCTACACTCCGTTCCAGTTTTCCGATGTGGGTGGCACCCTGACGCTGGGTGATCAGGTTATCGCCGGCGCCTATCCCATCCGTGTCGCCGAGATGGCAATGACGGGCCAGCCCTTCTCCGATAGCACCTACTTCAACAGCTACACCTTCAACAACCTGTGGCCCTACATCGGTATCGGTCTCGCCTTTATCTTCACCGCTTACAAGGGGAACAAGGATAAGACCAAGGCCGTTATCATCCCGCTGATCATCACCGCCGTGCTCTCCTGTGTCACCGAGCCCATGGACTTCCTCTTTGTCTTTGCCGCTCCCGTGCTCTTTGTCGTTCACTCGGTTCTTTCCGGCATCTTCCTGGTTCTGCTCAAGGTCCTCTCCGTGCCCGCTTCGACTGCAGGCGGTATCATCAACATCGTGGTTTCCAACCTGGTCCTCGGTGTCGACAAGACCAACTGGCCGGTTATGCTGGTGCTTGGAGTCGTCAACGCCGCTCTGTACTTCTTCCTCTTCACCTTCCTTATTAAGAAGCTCAACCTCCACACGCCTGGCCGCGAGGAGGAGTCCGAGCTCGCCGAGTCCGTTGCCGAGGGCGAGGCCGCCGCGTCTGTCGCGGTGAAGCAGGGCGCTGTTGCCGCAGCTCCCGCAGAGGGCGTCGATGCAGGTATTGCCGACCTGGTCGCAGGTCTTGGCGGCAAGGACAACATCGAGGAGCTCGAGAACTGCTTTACGCGTCTTCGCGTGAACGTTAAGAACCCGGACCTCATCGATGAGAACCTCATCAACCACGTGCCCAACAGCGGCATCAACCGCAACGGCAACAATATCCAGATCATCTTTGGCATGAAGGTCGCCGAGATGCGCGACAAGGTCGAAAACGCAATTGAGAAGGAGCAGTAAACAATGATCATTACTCTGTGTGGTGGCGGATCCACCTTTACCCCCGGCATCGTCAAGTCCATCGCCCTGCGCAAGGACGAGCTCGACGTTGACGAGATTCGTCTGTACGACATCAACGAGGAGCGTCAGCGCAAGATCGGCGTGCTCGTGGACTGGATTTTGCACGAGGACCTTGGCCTGGACATCAAGCTTACGGTGACCACCGACAAAAAGACGGCTTTTACCGACGCGAGCTTCGTGTTTGCCCAGATGCGCGTGGGCGGCTACGCCATGCGCGAGCAGGACGAGAAGATTCCGCTGCGCCACGGTTGCGTGGGTCAGGAGACCTGCGGCTGCGGCGGCCTTGCCTACGGCATGCGCACCATCTTCCCCATGGTCGAGCTGATCGATGACGTTGAGAAGTACGCCAAGAAGGACTACTGGATTCTCAACTACTCCAACCCTGCTGCCATCGTGTCCGAGGGCTGCCGCGTGCTGCGTCCCAACGCTCGCATCATCAACATCTGCGACATGCCGATCGCGATCATCGACGTGGTTTGCGCCGCACTCGATATCGACAAGAAGGATGTCGAGTACGATTACTTTGGCCTCAACCACTTTGGTTGGTTCACCTCGATCCGCCACAAGGGCGAGGAGGTGCTCCCGCAGCTGCGCGAGTACATCAAGGAGCATGAGATTCTGCTGCCCGACTCCTACCTCAAGGGCATGGGCTCGCTCATGGCAAAGAAGCCCGAGGAGGCCACTGACGAGCACCCCGAGCAGAACCGCCACACCAAGGGCAGCTGGTACTACGTCTGGAAGGGCGAGTACGAGATCATGGAGTGCTTCCCGGAGTACCTGCCCAACACGTATCTGAACTACTACCTGCAGCAGAAGGAGTTCGTCGAGCATTCCAACCCCGAGCGCACCCGTGCTAACGAGGTTGAGGAGACGCGTGAGAAGAACCTCTTCGACGGCATCGACCACTACGAGAAGACGGGCGAGATCGACGAGAGCACGTTCTATGCGGGCAGCCACGGCGACTGGATTGCCGATCTGGCTATCGCTCTGAAGAACGACACCAAGCAGCGCTTCCTGGTCATTTGCGAGAACAAGGGCGCTATCCCCAACATGCCCTACGACGCTATGGTCGAGCTGCCTGCCTACATTGGCAAGAATGGCCCCGAGGTCATCAGCCGCGACAACATTCCTCTGTTCCAGCAGGGCCTCATGATGCAGCAGCTGAACTCCGAGAAGCTCGTGGTCGAGGCTACGATCGAGGGTTCTTACGAGAAGGCGCTCAAGGCCTTTACGCTGAACAAGACCGTGCCTTCGATGAAGGTCGCCAAGGAGGTTCTCGACGACATGATCGAGGCCAACAAGGGCTACTGGCCCGAGCTTAAGTAAAAGCAACAGGGTCGCTGGCCGCATACCTGGAGCAATGCCCCGTCCACGTGATTGCGTGGGCGGGGCATTGTCATTTGGTAACGCGTTTTATCAAATATGGCATTTATCTGCGGTAATGTTCTATTTCACCGCCGAGGGTGACATTTCATACCGCCTGCCGAACTGCGTGGAGACCTAACAACTTTTTAGGTCAGTGTTGTGCGTGTAGCAACTTCGCCCGGCCTCGCCTCCGGGCTGCCATGTGAGAGGGGATCTTATGGCTCGACTACACGTAATGGAACGCAGCCACGCTCAGGCCGTCATGGACGACCTGCACGATGCGCTCGGACGTCGTCTGGCGGTGAGTTCGCTCGCCCCGTGCCCCGTTGAGTTTACGGCAGCGCTCGTCAATCTGTGCTCCACCCAGAGCTGCGGCAAGTGCACGCCCTGCCGCGTGGGCCTGAGCGCGCTGAGCGACCTGCTCGCCGATGTGCTCGAGGGCCGCGCCGACGAGTCCACGCTCAACTTGATTGAGCGCACCGCCCGCACCATCTACCTTTCGAGCGACTGCGCCATCGGCTACGAAGCTGGCGCCATGGCACTCACGGCCATTCGCGGCTTCCGCGACGATTTTGAGCACCACATTCGCGAGCACTCCTGCGGCTTTGACCGCGAGGCCCGCGTCCCGTGCGTTTCGGGCTGCCCGGCGCACGTCGACATTCCCGGGTACATTTCGCTGGTCGAGGCCGGCCGCTATGCCGACGCCGTCAAGGTCATCCGCAAGAACAATCCGCTGCCGCTCGTCTGCGGCCTGGTGTGCGAGCATCCCTGCGAGATGCACTGCCGCCGTGGCATGGTCGACGACCCCATGAACATCCTCGCCCTCAAGCGTTTTGCCGTTGAGCATAGCGACCTCAACGACCACAAGCCGCATGTGGTGGACAACACCGGGAAGCGCGTCGCCGTGATCGGCGGCGGCCCGGCCGGTCTTTCTTGCGCTTACTACCTGGCCGTGATGGGCCACAAGGTGACCATCTTGGAGCAGCGCCACCACCTGGGCGGCATGCTGCGCTACGGCATCCCCAGCTATCGTCTGCCGCGCGAGCGCCTGCAGACCGAGACCGACTGGATCTTGAGCGCCGGCATCGACGTTGAGCTCGATCACTCCGTCAACGGCGAGGAACTTGCCCGCCTGCGCGACGAGTTCGATGCCGTCTACCTGGCCATTGGCGCCCACAGCGATAAGAAGCTCGGCCTTCCGGGCGAGGAAGCGCTCGGCGTGGAGTCGGCCGTCAAGATGCTGCGCGCCATCGGCGACGACGAGCTGCCCGACCTGAGCGGCCAGCGCGTGTGCGTCATCGGCGGCGGCAACGTGGCCATGGACGTGGCGCGCTCCGCCGTGCGCTGCGGTGCCGAAAAGGTGAGCATCGTCTACCGCCGTCGCATCTGCGACATGACGGCCCAGGACGCCGAGATCGCCGGCGCCCAGGCCGAGGGCTGCGAGGTACTGGAGTTGACCGCCCCGCTCGCTATCGAGACGGGCGAGGAAGGTCGCGTGAGTGGCCTGCGCGTGCAGCCGCAGATCATCGGCGAGCCCCGTCGTGGGCGTCCGGCCCCGCGTGTCGCCGCCACGCCCGAGCGCGTCATTCCCTGCGAGCGCGTGTTTGTGGCCATTGGCCAGGACATCGATTCCAAGCCGTTTGAGGACATGGGCATCGCCTGCAAGTGGGGTCGCGTCGTCACCGATTCGGATGGCGCCGTGCCTAACTTCGATGGCCTCTTTAGCGGCGGTGACTGCCAGACCGGCCCCGCCACCGTCATCCGTGCCATCAACGCCGGCCGCGTTGCTTCGGCAAATATCGACCGCTATCTGGGCTTTGACCACAAGATCAAGCTCGACGTTGAGCTGCCGACCGTGCAGTTTAAGGGCAAGCACGAGTGCGGCCGCTGCGAGCTGGGCGAGCGCGAAGCCGGCGAGCGCATCCACGATTGGAATCTGGTCGAGCAGGGCCTTACCGAGGAGGAGGCACGCCAGGAGGCAAGCCGCTGCCTGCGTTGCGACCACTTTGGCTTTGGCGCGTTCCGCGGAGGGAGGAACCTGGAATGGTAGAGCCCAACAAAACCACTGTCAGCGACAACACCGAAAGCGGAGCACTCAACATGGTCAAGCTCACGATCGATAATTGCGAGGTCGTGGTGCCCGAGCACACCACGATCCTGGATGCGGCCAAGTCCGTCGGCATCCAGATTCCCACCCTGTGCTACCTGCGCGATCTGAACGAGATCGGCGGTTGCCGCGTGTGCGTGGTCGAGGTCGAGGGCTGCGACCAGCTGGTTGCCGCCTGCAACAACTACGTGCTCGACGGCATGGTGGTCCATACCAACAGCCCCAAGGCCCGCGAGGCCCGTCGCACCAACGTGCAGCTGCTGCTGTCCCAGCACGACTCGCGCTGTGCGAGCTGTGTGCGCAGCGGCAACTGCAACCTGCAGACCATCGCCAACGACCTTGGCATTTTCTATCTGCCGTATCAAAGGCATTTGGCGGGCGAGGGCTGGGATTTCGATTTTCCCATCATCCGCGAAAACGACAAGTGCATTAAATGCATGCGCTGCATCAAGGTGTGCGAGAGCGTGCAGGGCCTAGGGATTTGGGACCTGACCAACCGCGCCACGCATACCGCCGTGGGTACCCGCGGGCGCGCACCGATCGGCAAGACCGATTGCGTCGCGTGCGGCCAGTGCATTACACATTGTCCGACGGGCGCCCTGCGCGAGCGCGACGATACCGAGACCGTGTTTGACGCGCTCGCTAATCCCGACAAGATCGTGCTGGTGCAGATCGCGCCGGCCGTGCGCAGCGCCTGGGGCGAGGAACTCGGCATATCTCGCGAGGAGGCCACCGTTGAGCGCCTGGCCTGCGCGCTGCGCCGCGTGGGCTTTGAGTACGTGTTCGACACCGATTTCTCGGCCGACCTCACCATTATGGAGGAGGGATCCGAACTGATCGAGCGCCTGGGCGCCGCCGCCAAGGGCGAGGGCGACAGCCGCGGCTGGCCCATGTTTACGAGCTGCTGCCCGGGCTGGGTGCGCTTTGTGAAGGCGCGCTATCCGGAGTTTGTCGACAGCCTGTCCACGTCCAAGTCGCCGCAGCAGATGTTCGGCGCTATTGCCAAGACCTACTACGCCAAGGTGCTGGGCGTGGAGTCCGAGCGCCTGTTCGTGGTGTCCGTTATGCCGTGCACGGCCAAGAAGGCCGAGTGCGCGCTGCCGAGCATGGTGGGCGAGGACGGCACGCCCGATGTGGACGTTGCACTGACGGTGCGCGAGATGGTGCGCATGATCCGTGCGAGCCACGTGAGCGTCGACACGCTGGTCGAGGAGCCGCTCGATACGCCGCTGGGCTTTGGCACGGGCGCGGGTGTGATCTTTGGCGCCACGGGCGGCGTGATGGAGGCCGCCGTGCGCTCGGCATATTACCTAGTGACGGGTAAGAACCCCGATGCGGATTTCTTTACCGACGTGCGTGGACTGGACGGCTGGAAGGAAGCCGCGGCCGATATCGATGGCACCAAGGTGCGCGTCGCCGTGGCACACGGGCTGGGCAACGCCGCCCGCCTGCTCGATGCGATTCGCGACGGCCGTGTGGGCTATGACTTCGTTGAGGTTATGGCGTGCCCGGGCGGCTGCGTCGGTGGCGGCGGTCAGCCCATCCATGACGGCTGCGAGCTGGCGGCCGAGCGTGGCCAGGTGCTGTGGGGGCTCGATGCGAACGCCGAGATTCGCTTCTCGCACGAGAATCCCGATGTCCAGGCGTGCTATCGCGAGTTCTTGGGAGCGCCGCTTTCGCCGCTGGCCGAGGAGTTGCTGTATACCGACCATCACGCATGGACGATGCCTAACGAGGGGGCGTGCTAGCGATGCGCGCGTTTAATGTTGAGATGACGCGCCGGGGGTTTGCCTCGGCGCTCGCCGTGGGCGCGTTGTCGCTCGCGCTGGCTGGCTGCGGCGGCGGAGCTGCGGGGGCGGGGTCGGCTGCCGGGTCCGCCGCTGACGGTGCCGCTGCCGAGCCGGTTGAGGTGCACGTCGCATCGCTCAAGGGACCGACCTCGATTGGCCTGGTGCAGTTTATGGACCAGGCTGCCGATGACGAGACGGACAACGAGTTCGACTTTGCGATCAACACTGCCGCCGACGAGATTGTGCCCAAGGTCATTCAAGGCGATGTCGACATTGCCCTGGTGCCCGCCAACGTGGCGAGCGTGCTCTACAACAAGACCGAGGGCGCGGTGCAGGTCATCGACATCAACACGCTGGGCGTGCTGAACGTTGTGACGGGCGACGCGGACGTTACCTCGTTTGGCGATCTGGCGGGTCGTACCGTCTACATGACAGGCAAGGGCACCACGCCGGAGTACGTCATGAACTACCTGCTGGAGCGCGCGGGCCTGACCGGCCAGGTGGCGCTTGAGTTTAAGAGCGAGCCCACCGAGGTGCTGTCGGCGCTGCTTGCCGATCCGTCTGCCGTGGGCGTGCTGCCCGAGCCGTTCAAGACCGCTGCCATCGCAAAGAGCGAAGGCAAACTGTCGGCGCCGGTAAGTCTGACCGATGTGTGGGATGAGCTGGCGGGTGACACGGGCTCGCGCTTGCTGACGGGTGTGACCGTGGTGCGCCGAGCCTTTGCCGAGGAACATCCCGAGGCCGTGGCGGAGTTCTTGAGCTGCCATGCGGCGAGCGTTAAGGCTGTCAATGCGGCGCCGGCAGACTGGGCGCAGGCCGTGGTCGATGCCGGCATCGTGGACAACGCCAAGATTGCCGAGAAGGCGATTCCCGGGTGCATGCTTGTCTGCCAGACGGGCAGGGATATGAAGGCGGCACTTAGCGGGTATCTGCAGGTGCTGTCCGACGCGGGCGCGAGTGCCGTGGGCGGCAAGCTCCCGGCCGATGATTTCTACTACATGGAGTAGCCCGTGCGTGCGTTTGCTCGACAAATGACAGAGCGTATGAAGGCGGTGGCGGCAGGTGGTGCCGTCGCCGCCTTTTGGCTTGCCGTGTGGGTGCTGGTGGCGGGTCTCGTGGCGCAGCCGTTGATTTTGCCGGGGCCGGGCGCTGTTGCGGTGGCGTTGCTGCGGCTGGTATGCGATGCTAGCACGTGGGCGATTCTGGCGGGCTCGGGTGCGCGGATTCTAGGCGGTTTGGCGCTTGCCGCGGTGTGCGGTGGTTTGCTGGCCGGAATTTCGTCACGCTCGCGGGCGTTTGCACGCTTGGTGGCGCCGGCGCTTTCGTTTGTAAAGGCGACGCCGGTTGCCTGCGTGGTGGTCCTGCTGCTCATTTGGCTGGGGTCGGCGCGCGTGAGCATCGCCGCGGTCTTATTGATGGCGCTGCCGGGCGTATATTTCTCGCTGGTCGAGGGCTTGGCACAAGTGGATAAGCCGCTGGAGCAGATGTTTCGCCTGCATGGCGTGCGGGGCTGGCGACTGCTCTTCGCCCACACCTGGCGCGAAGTCCTGCCGTTTGTGCTTTCGTGCGCCCGCGCCGTGATCGGCATGAGCTGGAAGGCCGGCGTGGCGGCGGAGCTGATCGGCATGGCGACGGACACCGTGGGTGAGCGCATCTATCAGGCAAAGCTTTTGATTGAGACGGCTGATCTGCTGGCGTGGACCGTGTTGGTCGTGGCGGCATCGTGGGCATGCGAGCGCGTGCTGGTGTGGCTGCTGCGGGCTTCGGGGCCTGCGGCGTGGCGTGCGGCGGTGCGGTCGCATGGGCATGGATTGCGCGGCCGTGCGGGGGCTGCGAGCGATGGCGCTGCGGCGGAGCTTGCGCTTGCCGTGGGCGATCGCGCGCCCTGGGCGCCGGCGCTCGACGGGCTGGTGCTCAACGTGCCCGCGGGTGGGCGTATCTGTGTGATGGGCGCCTCGGGTGTGGGCAAGTCGACGCTCCTTGCCCTTGCGGCGGGGGAGTGCGCGCCGTGCTCCATGGTGTTTCAGGATGTGCGCCTGGTCGAGGATGCTTCTGCCCTGGATAACGTGCTGGTGTGCGCCGACGCGCGCGTGAGTGCTTCGAGCGCTGCGGCCTTGCTGCGCCGGTTGGTGCCGGGAATCGACGTGCATGCGCGCGTGGCCGAGCTTTCGGGCGGGCAGCGCCGTCGCGTCGAGATCGCTCGAGCCCTGCTGTGCCCGGGCGGCGCGGTGATTCTTGACGAGCCCTTTACCGGCCTGGATGCCGCCGCGCGCGATGTGACGGCCGACGCTGTGCTCGACTTGCTCGACGGCCGCATGCTCCTGCTTGCCACGCACGACACCGCCGATGCTCAGGCCCTCGATATCTCGGATATCATCACGCTCTAAATACTAACTCAGCAACAAAATGATTCGTTTTCCTCCGTCCCCATGGGGTCGGGTGTGGTATTCTATCTGAGGGGTAATACTTAGGGATACCAAGTAATACCAACGCCGCAGAAACAAACTCCGGATGCGGGCCAATCGGGTTGCCTTCA
Source organism: Collinsella sp. CLA-ER-H3 (assembly GCF_040092425.1). Lineage (NCBI taxonomy): Bacteria > Bacillati > Actinomycetota > Coriobacteriia > Coriobacteriales > Coriobacteriaceae > Collinsella > Collinsella sp. CLA-ER-H3. The sequence continues at coordinate 215,682 of NZ_JBBNLP010000004.1, read as the reverse complement.
CAGCCCGTCGCCCAGCCGCGTGGCCCGCATCTATCCGCACTACCGTCGTTTCAAAAAGGAAGCGCCATGGCAGAACACATGACCCCCGTAGTCGCGAAGGTCTTGCCCGAGGAGAAGGCAGCCTTCGCGGCGGCAACCCAGCTCGTGGGCACCACGCCGTCCAACGCCATCCGCATGTTTATCGCCGCGTTCAATCGCTGCGGCACCTTCCCGTTCGACATCTCGCCCAACGGGGCCTTTGGCATTTCGCCCGATTCTCATCAACAATGACTGTCCCAAACTGCCGGCACTTAGGGACGTTCCTTTTCTGCCGGCAGTTAAGGAACGTCCCTAAGTGCCGGGTTTTGAGGAGGTTAGCATGCTCAATGCGCTGGTTTGGGCGCTTGCCTGTTTTGGTGTTGTCGCTGCCGATATAGCCCTGAGCGTGGCTCTGTTTTCTGTTCTCGATGCCGTGTCGGTGCTGACGGCTTTCCCGATCGACAACCTCGATATTCAATGGTTTCAGGCCGCCGCTCAGACGGCGTCGTTTTTGATGGCGCTGCTGTGGTGGCGCTATCTGTGGCCCCGCTCCTTCATGGCGCGCCGGCAAGGTGAGCGCCCGCTCGGCGGGGGAGTAAATGCTGCATGGAAGCGCATCGCATGCGTTGTCGTGATCGGCCTATCCATGCAGGTGGTCATTAGCTACCTATGCGACGGCGTGCTGTCGCTGCTGCCCGAGGTTGCGGCAGACTATAGCGAGCTCGTCGAGGAAACGGGTATGGGCGATACCAACCTTCTTGCCGTCCTGACCACGGTGCTCGGCGCTCCGTTTTGCGAGGAGTTGCTGGTGCGCGGCATTGTTTTTGAGTTTTCGCTACGAGCGTTTAACCCCCAATGTCGCCCACTTTGGAAGCGGCGGCGTCGTGCGAGCGCGCAGGACGGCGCCATGGTACCCTGGGCGGCCCCGAGCGCGCGGGGTATCGCCGCGGCAATCGTGCTGCAGGCGGCAATCTTCGGTTTTATGCACATGAACTGGGTGCAGGGCTGCTATGCGGGTGCCGCGGGCATCATTTTTGGTTGGGTGCTCGTGACCACCGGAAAGCTTCGCTATACGATTCTGCTGCACTTTGCCTTTAATGCCGGGTCATACCTGATGGGTCTGTTGTGGTTTGTGAACACACCGCTCGACGTGGTAATCACGGTCACCATAGCCGGCATCATCCTCGTGGAGACGATGCGCTCACTGCGTCACGCATGCGAGACGGGCATAGCGACAGCACCGCTGCCCTAGTTGCGACGCCCGCCTCCGTTGGCGCCCTGACGCCCCTGGGCCGCGCGATTACGCCCGGCAGTGTTCTGTGCACGCGACATGCCGCCGTGCCCCTTGCTGCCTTTGGGTCCCTTGCCGCCAGCACCGCCGTGGGCCTTGCCGCCCTTCTTGCCGGTGCCATGCCCACCGCCAGCAGACGTCTCGCCCGGGCGCGGCGGCACGGGGCGGATTAGACAGTGTTTGGTGTAGCCGATCAGGTCACGACGTCCGGCTTTTTCCAGCGCCTCGCGTACCAGCTTGTAGTTCTCGGGTTTGCGATACTGGATGAGCGCACGCTGCATGGCCTTTTCGTGCGGGTCGCGCGCCACATAGATCGGCTCCATGGTGCGTGGGTCCACGCCGGTGTAGTACATGCAGGTCGACATGGTGGACGGTGTGGGGTAGAAGTCCTGCACCTGTTCGGGCATGTAGCCCATGTCGCGTACGGCCTCGGCCAGGTCCACAGCTTCCTTCATCGTTGAACCGGGGTGGCTCGAGATTAGGTATGGCACTACGTACTGCTTGAGTCCGTATTCGCGGTTCAAGCGTTCAAATTTACGGCAGAACGCGTCGTAGACGGCGCGGCTCGGTTTGCCCATCACGGACAGCACCGCGTCGCTCACGTGCTCGGGTGCTACGCGCAGCTGGCCCGAGACGTGATGCTCCAGCAGCTCGCGCAAAAACTCGTCCGAGGCGTCGGCCATGGTGTAGTCAAAGCGTATGCCGCTGCGGACGAAGACCTTCTTGACGCCCGGCAGCTGGCGCAGATCGCGCAGCAGCTGCGTGTAGCCGCTCTCGTCGACCACCATGTTCTTGCACACACTCGGCCACAGACAGCGCTTGTTCTTGCACACGCCGTGCTTGAGCTGCTTGTCGCAGGCCGGACGGCTAAAGTTGGCCGTCGGTCCACCCACGTCGTTGATGTAGCCCTTAAACTCGGGATCGTGCGTGAGCAGCTCGGCCTCGCGCATGATCGAGTCGTGGCTGCGCATCTGCAGTACGCGGCCCTGGTGGAAGGTGAGGGCGCAAAACGAGCACTCGCCAAAACAGCCGCGGTTGGAGCTAATGGAAAATTTGATTTCGGCAAAGGCCGGCACGCCGCCCGTTGCGTCGTAGTCGGGATGCCAATCGCGTGCGTAGGGGAGTTCGGCAACCTCGTCCATCTCGTCTGTGGTGAGTGTTGCCGATGGCGGGTTCTGCACCACATAGACGCTGTTGGGGTAGGGCTCTACCAGACGATGCCCGGTGATGGGGTCCATGTTCTGCTGCTGCACATTAAAGCTGCGCGCGTAGTTGAGCTTGTCAGCGGCAAGGTCGTCCCAGCTGGGCAGCAGGTCGTAGTCGTAGACCTCGTCGAGCGAACCCGTGCGGTAGACGGTACCGTTGACGTAGGTGATCTGATCGACAGGCAGTCCGGCATCGAGCGCGTCGGCGATCTCGACGATCGCATGCTCGCCCATGCCGTAGATGAGGATGTCGGCGCCCGAGTCGAGCAGTACCGAGCGCTTGAGCTTGTCCTGCCAGTAGTCGTAGTGGGCCAGGCGGCGCAGGCTTGCCTCGATGCCGCCGATGATGATGGGAGCGTCCTTGAACGTCTGGCGGATGAGGTTGCCGTAGACCGTGACGGCTCGGTTGGGACGGCGCCCCTCCTCGCCGCCGGGGGTATAGGCATCGGTGTGGCGGCGGTGCTTGGTCACCGAATAGTGGTTGACCATGGAGTCCATGTTGCCGGCGCTGACGAGAAAGCCCAGGCGCGGCTCGCCGAGCACGGTGATACTGGCGGGGTCGGTCCAGTCGGGCTGGCAGATGATACCCACCTTGTAGCCGTGCGCGTCGAGGACGCGGCTGATGATGGCCATACCAAAACTGGGATGGTCCACGTAGGCGTCGCCGCAGATGTAGACAAAGTCGCACTGGTCCCAGCCGCGCGCATCCATATCGGAGCGGCTGACGGGGAGGAACTTATCGCGGCCTGGACGCCAGGGACGGACAGGTGCTGCCGGGGTATGAGTGGCGTGGCCGCCCTGGGCCTTGCCGCCACGTTTTTGCTGCTGGCCCTGTTTGCCCTGCTGACTGCGCTGGTTGTTCTGAGCGTGCTGAGGCTTTTTTGCCACGATCCCTCCCGGTGTCTGTATGCTGCACGTAATTGTAACCAGTCTTTTTAGGACGGGGCTAAAAAGACTGGTGGAGTACACGAGCTGGTGGATCGGCGCGTCGATGCGGGTGTCGGTGCCGCGTCTGCCGTTTGTTTCCAGACTGTGTATCTGCGCGTTGGAGAACCCGTCTCGCGCGCACGCCATGTTGTCAATGGGTTACAGTATGAACGGCGGCTATGTCTCCGCCAACGCACGAGAGAGTCGTCAACAAGGAGGATGCACGACGATGCAGCGTGCCAAACAGATATCGGAGTCTATTGAGCTGGGCATCATCTTGGCGCTCGCCGGTGGCTTTATGGACGTTTATTCGTACATTGGGCGCGACCATGTTTTCGCTAACGCGCAGACGGGCAACATCTTGCTCGTGGGCGTGAGCATCTCGGAGGGCAATTGGGCACTTGCGGGGCGCTACTTCTTCCCTGTGGTGTCGTTTGCTGTGGGCATTATGCTTGCCGACCTGGTACACGAACGGTTTGGCAGCGTGATTCACTGGCGCCAAGTGACGGTGTTCTTTGAAGCCGTCATCTTGCTGGGCGTGAGCTTTATCCCGGGTGGCGGTTACAACCTGCTCGCCAACTGTCTCACCTCGTTTGCCTGCGGCATGCAGGTCGAGAGCTTCCGCAAGATCCACGGTCACGGCATCGCCACGACCATGTGTATCGGCAACCTCCGTAATGCCTTGCAAAACGTGGACGACTACATCATCACCCACAGACGCGGCTTTTTGGAAAACGGCCTGCTGTACTTTGGCGTGATCTTTACCTTTGTGTTTGGCGCCGTGTTGGGCAACTGGTGCATTGAGCGCATGGGCCTGCACGCCATCGTCGTGGCGAGCTTGCTGCTGTTTGTCGCGTTTGCCATCATGTTCATCGACCGCGAGCGCGACTTGCGCTTACGCTGGAAGGTTGCGGCCGAGGCTTGGAAAGAGGGCTGCCGAAAGTAACCGAATGCGGCAAAGGGGCTGTCCCTTCGCCGCATTATTTTTCATCATATGTTGAAACGCTTTAACACTTTTGATGTTCTCGCGTGTTTTTTGTTTCAAAAGCGTTAGGATGGGACTCATAGCGCGGGGCGTAATGGGTGCCCCGCACACGATAGGAGGCTATCAATGGCTAATCGTTTCGTTCTCAATACCATCTCTTATCATGGTTCCGGCGCCATCAAGGAGATCCCCGGCGAGCTCCAGCGTCGCGGCTACAAGAAGATCTTCGTCTGCTCTGATCCCGACCTGGTCAAGTTTGGCGTTACCGCTAAGGTGACCGACGAGCTCGACGCCGCCGGCATCGCTTGGAGCCTCTACTCCGAGATCAAGCCCAACCCCACCATCCAGAACGTCAAGGACGGCGTCGAGGCCTTCAAGGCCGCCGAGGCTGACGCTATCGTGACCATCGGTGGCGGCTCTTCCATGGACACCGCCAAGGCCATCGGCATCATCATCAACAACCCTGAGTTCGCCGATGTCCGCAGCCTCGAGGGCGTTGCTCCCACCAAGAACCATGCCGTGTTCACCATCGCCGTGCCGACGACCGCCGGTACCGCTGCCGAGGTGACCATCAACTACGTCATCACCGACCCCGAGAAGGTCCGCAAGTTCGTGTGCGTCGACACCAACGACGCCCCCGAGGTCGCCGTCGTCGACCCCGACATGATGGCTTCCATGCCCGCCGGCCTGACCGCCTCCACCGGCATGGACGCTCTGACCCACGCCATCGAGGGCTACACTACCAAGGGCGCTTGGGAGCTCTCCGACATGTTCCACTTTGAGGCTATTAAGCTGATCAGCGAGAACCTGCGCGACTCCGTCGCCGAGGCCAAGTCCGGCCAGCCCGGCTCCGGCCGCGAGGGCATGGCTCTTGGCCAGTATGTCGCCGGCATGGGCTTCTCCAACGTTGGCCTGGGCATCGACCACGCCATGGCTCACACCCTGTCCGCTCACTACGACACCCCGCACGGCGTCGCTTGCGCCATGCTGCTGCCGATCGCCATGGAGTTCAACAAGCCGGTTTGCGCCGAGCGCCTGGCCAAGGTTGCCGTTGCCATGGGCGTTGACACCACGGGTATGAGCACCGACGAGGCTGCCGACGCCGCTATCGCCGCCGTCAAGCAGCTCTCTGCCGATGTGAACATCCCGCACGTCTGCGAGGCCATGAAGGCCGACGAGATCGAGGTCTTGGCCAAGGACGCCATGGCCGACGCCTGCTTCCCGGGCAACCCGCGCGAGGCGACGCTCGACGACGTCATCGAGCTCTTCAAGAAGATTTGCCCGGCTGCCTAGCCCAGTTTGGTGGTCCTTCGCCCGTAGGTGTATGGTCTTTTGACGTGCCGCTGGCCCCGCCGTGCTACGCACGGCGGGGCTTTTTGTGCTGCGTCGATGCCCTGAGACGGACAAAACCAAGGCGTACTGCCCGCTGCGGATAGGTGGTGCACTTCCCAGCGTGCATTTTTGGGAGTATTCAGCAAGCTCTTAAAAATGCATAACGTTTTGAATGGCCCGTAGTGGCCCGCAGGCGCCCATCGACAGCCATTGTGGGCGGGCTATCGATGAGTGGAGGGGGTTGTTACTGAGTTTTTGCTTTGCGACGACCTGCAACACTGCTGTAACCACGTCGTTTTGTCGTTCGTGATGGGGCCGTTGGGGCCCACGGTGCTGAATACTCCGTTTTTTGCACGGCCCAAGGTGGGGTACCCTGAGACGAAGCAAAAAGACTCCTCATTTCTATGCAGATACCGATAGGATTTATGCAAGATTGGGATTGTAAGCCGTGCGCGTGCGCAAAATCGGCGCGAGGACGTCTGGAGGTGGCTCGGCTCCCAGGCCTTGCGCGTGCAGAACGGTTAAAATCGGGACTCGGTCTTAGTTTTGCTTGGAAGGATGCACATGGCTTCTGTAATCGATGCTTCTCTAGAGGAGACGCTCTCCTATATCGCGGGACAGCTTAAGACACTGACTTCTATTGCTTCGCCGACGGGCTATACCCGTGCGGCGACTGATTATCTGATGGAGACCCTGCGCGATATGGGGTTTGGGCCTGAGCGTTCCAATAAGGGTAACGTGCTCGTTGAGCTTGGTGGCGAGGGTGAGCCGCTCGTACTGGCGAGCCATGTCGATACCCTGGGCGCCATGGTGCGTTCCATTAAGGACAATGGTCGCCTGCGCCCCACGACGCTCGGCGGGCATCAGTGGTCTACGGCCGATGGCGAGAACTGCACCGTCTACACGCGCGACGGCAATGTCTACACGGGCGTGGTCCTCAATACCGAGCCTTCGGCGCATGTGGCCGACGAGCCGGTCAAGACCATCGAGAAGAACATGGAAATCCTGCTCGATGAGAATGTCGACAGCAAGGACGATGTGCTTGAGCTGGGCATTCAGACCGGCGACATCATCGCTATGGATCCGCGTACCACGGTGACGGAGAGCGGCTACATCAAGAGCCGCTTCCTGGATGACAAGCTGTCGGCGTCGATTCTGCTGGGTCTGGCCCGCGCTGTTGCTGACGGCGAGGTGTCGCTTTCGCGCAAGGTGTCGCTGCTCTTTACCGTGTACGAGGAGGTCGGCCACGGCGGTGCTTTCGTGCCGGCCGACACGCGCGAGATGATCAGCGTTGACATGGGCTGCGTGGGCGACGACCTGGGCTGCACCGAGCGCATGGTGTCGATTTGCGCCAAGGATTCGGGCGGTCCGTACAACTACGACCTGGTAACCACGCTGTCCAACATCGCGCGCGAGCTGGAGCTCGATTACGCCATCGATGTGTATCCGCACTACGGCTCGGACGTTGAGGCCACGCTCTCGGCCGGCTACGACATCCGTCACGGCCTGATCGGCCCCGGCGTGTACGCGAGCCACAACTACGAGCGCAGCCACATCGACGGCGTGCGCAATACCTACGAGCTGGTCCGCGCCTACGTACAACGCTAGCGATGCAGCGGCCTCGGCTGATACGGCAGTACCGACCGAGGCCGTCCTCTCTAAGTTGCGGTGAAATAGGGACTGTTTGGCGGTTTTAAACGCTTAAACAGTCCCTATTTCACCGCAATTTATGAAGGGGATGGGGCTACTTAAGTGCGCCGGTCACCGTGCCGCCGCCCAGGACGACGTCGCCGCGGTAGACGACGACGGCCTGGCCGGGGGCGATGGCTCGTTGCGGCTCGTCAAAAGTTAGCAGCATTTGCCCGTCTTCGTCACGCGTAAGGGTCGCTGCCTGGTCTTTCTGACGGTAGCGGTACTTGGCACCTACGCGAATGCCGCCGGCATCCAGCTCGGCCTCCATGCGTGCGTCCGGCGCGCTCCAGATCCACTCATCGGCCGTGAGGGCAGCGGCGGTCAGGTCCTCGGCCTCGCCCAGATGCACGGTGTTGTTAGCGGCGTCGACGCCCGCCACATACACGGGATGCGCCATCGCGACGCCCAGGCCCTTGCGCTGGCCGATGGTATAGCGCAGCGCGCCGTTGTGGCGCCCGACCACGCTGCCATCGCGCCATACGATGTCGCCCGGTGCAGCGGGATGTCCGCAGCGGCGCTCGATATAGCCCGCGTAGTCACCGTCTGGAATAAAGCAGATATCCTCGCTTTCGGCCTTCTTGGCGTTGGCAAAGCCCTGCTCGGCGGCAATCCGGCGCACGTCGCGCTCTTTGTCCAAGCCTGCCAGCGGAAAGATTGTGCGTGCCAGGCGCTCTTGCGTGAGCGAATACAAAAAGTAACTCTGGTCCTTTTTAGGGTCCTCGCCGCGGTGCAGCCGCCAGGTGCCGTCGGATGCCTGACTCGTTTTGGCGTAGTGACCTGTGGCGACGTAGTCGCAGCCCATGTCCAGCGCCGCATCGAGCAGCGCGCCAAACTTAATGTGGCGGTTGCAGATGATGCACGGGTTGGGCGTCAAACCCTCCTGATAGGCAGTCACAAATCGCTCGATAACATTGCGGTCGAAGGTCTGCTGCAGGTCGAGCACATGGTGGGGTATCCCCAGGCGCTCGGCGACGGCCTTTGCATCGGCGATGTCGCGGTCGACTTTGCTCATACCCGTTGCAGGATCGGGCGCGGGGCAGGTGAGGCGCATGGTGGCACCGACGCATTCGTAGCCCTGGCGCTTGAGCAGATACGCGGTCACGCTGGAATCGACGCCGCCACTCATGGCGACGAGCACGCGCTTGTTGTGCATGGGGAGGTTCTCCTTGGTGGCATGTGGCCAAAAAAGAAAAGCGGCGCGGGAGGCTGGTTCCGCGCCGCAGACATTGTAGCAAGTTCGGACGTCTCGTGGGACACCCTGATTGGATGGGCTCAGGCTGCCGGGAGAGAGGAGACCGGCTCGTCCCTGGGCTCAACCTATGGGCGACAGACCTTAGTCCTGGAACAGTGCCGTGGACAGGTAGCGCTCACCGGTATCGGCGAGCAGCGCCACGATGGTCTTGCCCTCGTTCTCGGGGCGCTTGGCCAGCTGCAGTGCGGCCCACACGGCGGCGCCGGACGAAATGCCCACGAGCACGCCCTCCTTGTGGCCCACGGCGCGGCCGGTGGCAAAGGCGTCGTCGTTCTCGACGGGGATGATCTCGTCGTAGACCTGGGTGTCGAGGACGTCGGGCACAAAGCCGGCGCCGATACCCTGGATCTTGTGCGGGCCGGCCTGGCCCTTGGAGAGCACCGGGGAGGTGGCGGGCTCGACGGCGACGACCTGAATCTCGGGGTTCTGCTCCTTGAGGAACTCGCCCACGCCGGTCACGGTACCACCGGTGCCGACGCCGGCGACGAAGATGTCGACCTTGCCGTCGGTGTCGTCCCAGATCTCGGGGCCGGTCGTGGCCTTGTGAATGGCAGGGTTGGCGGGGTTCACAAACTGGCCGGCGATGATGCTGTTGGGTGTCTCCTTCTGCAGCTCCTCGGCCTTGGCGATGGCGCCCTTCATGCCCTTGGATCCGTCGGTGAGTACGAGCTGTGCGCCATATGCCTGCATAAGCTTGCGGCGCTCGACGGACATAGTCTCGGGCATGGTGATGATCACCTTGTAGCCGCGAGCCGCCGCCACCGAGGCGATGCCGACGCCGGTGTTGCCGCTCGTGGGCTCGATGATGGTGTAGTCGCCGCCGCGCACGAGCTTGCCGGCTTTCTCGGCCTCGTCGATCATGTTCTTGGCGACGCGGTCTTTGACGGAGCCGGCGGGGTTGAAGTATTCCAGTTTGACAAGCACGCGGGCCTTGAGGTTCTCATCGGCCTCAAAGTGAGTGAGCTCCAGAAGCGGAGTGTGGCCGATAAGCTGATCGATGGACGTGTAAACATTGCTCATGGTGAACCTCCAAAGTGTTCAAATGCCTGGATACCGTGTGGTTTTACGGTGTGTGTGGCAGCGAAACCCACAAACCTTATGGGTTGTTCGTTTTGCTGTTGGCAAGCATAGTAGACAGTAAAGCCTAGTAACACAATAGGAAATAGAAGATTATTACGAGTCGATTAACCAGCTTGACGGGAATAGGTATTTTCAAAACCAATTTTTCGGCTAGAATTTCTACGAATTAAAAGACCGAAAGGCAGCTATATATATGTTGGTTTCCACAAAGGGCAGATATGCCCTGCGCGTTATGGTCGACCTGGCCGAGCACCAGGCGGCGGGCCGTATTCCCCTCAAAGAGATCGCCGCGCGTCAGGGGATTTCGGAGAAATATCTGGAGAACATTTTGGCCACGCTCGTCCGCGCCAATATGCTCTCGGGCATGCGCGGCAAAGGCGGCGGCTATGTGCTCACGCGCCCGCCCGAGCAGTACACGGTGGGCGAGATCTTGCGCCTGACCGAAGGCAGTCTGGCACCGGTCGCATGCCTGGACGGCGACTGCAAGGGCTGCTCGCGTTCGGACGAGTGCCCCACGCTCGACGTGTGGAAGAACCTGGACAAGCTCATTAACGACTACCTCGACGGCGTGACGCTCGATACGCTCGTCGCCCCCAACGAGGGCTACGACTACGTCATCTAGCCGCACCTGCCATTTGGGGACGGGGTAGAAATGGTCGATTTTCTTGCCCTCTGAGGCTTGGTAAATGACAAGGCCGCCCATCGTTGCGATGGACGGCCTTCGTTTTGGCATGTTGTGGCGGTCCGTATCCGGTCGCATTAGTTCCTGGCGATGCTGTCGAGAATGCTGCGCATAATGGATACCACGATGCTGCCCATAAAGGCCGATCCAAAGCTGGCAATGGAGATACCCGCGCCCAGCAGATTGACCGACAGGTAGCTGGCCAGCTCGAGCATAAAGCTGTTGACTACGAGCTGAAAAATACCAAGCGTGATAATAGTGAGCGGCAGCGAGATGACCGTCAGGAACGGCTTTACGAGCGAGTCGACGATGTTGAGGAACAGTCCCACGAAGGCAAAGCAGACCCAAGCCTCGGCAAAGCCGAAGGGTTGGATACCGGGGACGAGGAACGTGGCGATCGCGATGGCGATCGAGGTGAAGAGCCAGTTAAGCATAAAGCGCATGGCGTGAATCCTTTCTTGCGCCGGGGTTGCTGGCGTCGCGTGAAGCGGCTTGCGGCGGCGACCTGGATGGTTGCGCGGGCGTGCCGCGGTGTTTGGGCGCCCATTGTCTCAAATATTCGTGGAGCTTACGTGCGCATACGGTTTCTGAACGGCGTTCGTCCTGAAAAACGCGCCGCTGGCAGAGAGTCTTGTCGCTTTAGTTTGGTGGTGTGCTAAACTGCTACGGGCAAAAGCCACAGGCGTTGCCCTATTGCATAGAACGGGCGAACGATGCCCGATGTCAGTATCAACTTCGATGCCTTTTGGCGGGTTTGGCGGTGATCGATGAATATCGAGAACATGTTTGACAAGCCTGATGTCAAGCAGCTGGTCCACGCATTTAGCCTTTTGGACGACGAGAAAGATATCCAAGCGTTTTTGACCGATATCTGCACGCCGCGCGAGATTTGCGATCTATCGCAGCGTTTGCAGGTCGCGCGTTACCTGGACGAGGGCGAGCCCTATGTCGAGGTTCAGGCGCGTACCGGCGCGTCGTCCACCACGGTGAGCCGTGTGTCCAAGGCGCTCAACGGCGAGTACGGTGGCTACCGCAAGATCCTCATTAAGCTGGAGGATGGCGAGTAGGCCGCGCCAAAAACGAATTGTGCAAAACCGCTCCTCCGGGGGCGGTTTTTTGATCCCTTGGGGACGGAGGAAAACGGATCACCGGGTTAGACTGACCCTCTCCATGATCCGTTTTCCTCCGTCCCCAAGGGATCAAATCTGTTGGCGTGGGGCAAATCTGTCCGCTTGGGCGGGTAGGATGGATGCATTGATTATTGCGAACAGTTTGAGCGGAGGACCATGCCTGTTCGAATCTATACCACCAATGCCGGCACGGATTTGAGCGATGCCGAGTCGGCGTTGCTTGCCGATCTTATTGCCCGCCACGGGCGTGCCGTGTTGCTGGCACCTACGTTTGCCGAGCTCGACCTGTGCCGTCATGATGCGGCGGAAGCCGGCGTTTCGCTGGGCATCGACTACAAGACGCCTACATCGTGGCTTCGCTCGCTTTGGGAGCTTTTGGGCGACGGGCGAGGTTTTGTCGACAACCTGCAGCGCCAGATGCTGTTCTCGGACATGGTCACGCGTCTCGACGATGCCGACCTGCAGCCGCTTTCGCGCAGCCAGGGCACGGTGCGTATGCTTGCGCGCATGGCCCGCGATGTGCTGCCGGGTGTGGCGGGGACGACGGCCGAGCGATGCCGTGGCAACAATTGCCAGCCTGAGCCAAAAAGCGATGCCGAGGCTCGTGTGTTCGAGCTTTTGCGTGCCTACGCGGGCGGTTTGGACCGTCGAGATATGGTCGAGCCCTGCGAGGCAGCTGACATTATAGCCGGTGCCCTGGCCGATAACCTGCCGGCGTGCGCCCGCGCCGTATGCGTGCGCGGTGTCACGTCGTTTACGCACGGCCTGCTCGAGCTGCTGTCTGCCGTGGCGAACAATGGGGGAGAGGTCGTCGTGCTGCTTGCCCGCGAGCAGGCGGCGATGCGCGAGGAGCTTGCCGCGGCATTTGATGCCCGCGGCGTGCTGTTTGAGGTCGGGCCGCTGGGGGAGGGTGTCGGCGCGTCTGATGCCGCTTGCGGGACCGCCGCTCAGCCTGCCTTTATTGAGGTCGCCGGGCCCCATGCCCGTGCTCATGTCTATGCGGACGCCGTCGATAAGTTGGTGAAAGCGCACAAGGAGTCCAAGGCCGATAAAGCTACTGCAATGCCCACCGACCCCGTGCGCGTGCTCGTCGTTTCTGCCCGGGCACCCCAGCTGTTCGGTGAGCTCGCCTCTCGTCTGGCGGCTCGCCATATCGCTGCCGAGACAACTGAGTTCACGGCGTTTTCCCAATCCATTGCGGGCAGGCAGTTTGCGGCGCTTGCCGGCCTGATCGAGCGCATGAAGGCCGCCGATGAGGGCACGGCGTCAAAGACCGAGTGGTGGCCCGCGCCGGAGCTTACCGACTGGATCTACAGTCCGCTTTCGGGCGCTGATGCCGTCAATGCCCGTGCCTTCGATAAGAATATGCGTCTCTCGCGCAGCAAGACTACCGCGAGCGTTAAGAGCCTGCTGCAGAGTGTCCAAGGCCAGGTGAGGGGCGCGCGCAAGGCGGCGAGCGACGACAACTGGTTTAAGAACGTACCGTGTGTGGTTTCGGACGTGTTCCAGGCGCTGTGGCGTGACAAGCCCGTGACGGCGCTCAAGGCCATGCTTGCCGTTGCCGAGGCGTTGCCCGATCGCGCCCTTGGAGGCCTTGACGGTCAGGCTCGTCGCCAGGCGGAGGTGGCCTTGCTGCGCCACGTCATCGACATCCTTATGAATGGCGCCCGCGTGCTCGACGTGTCGCAGGCCGCGACCGTGCCCGTGCTCGATGGCATTCGCACCAAGGTGGACAAGCGTAGCACCGCCTACGATTACGAGACCTACGAGGTTGACCGTGCGCCACGTGCTCAGGTTCGTTTTGCTTCGCTTGCCGATGCGGCAGCTCTGCGCCCCGGCAGCTACGATGCCGTGCTGTTTGCCGATGTCGATCTGGACAGCTATCCGCTCTCGCACGAGGAGGGGCCGCTGGCCACGCTGACGGCGAGCCTTGGTCGCGAGGGCGTGACGCTTGAGCCCGCGGCCTTGCTGCGCGCGCGCTTTGGCCACGCGATGCAGGCGTCACGCGGCCCGGTTACGCTCGCCCGTGTGACCCACGATCGCCAGGCGCGCGAGTGCTATCCGGCTGCCGTGTGGACCGAGTTGCGGGCGCATGCCGAGGCTGACGGCGCTAAGATCGCTGACGACGCTAAGACCGCTGGTGACGCTAAAGCCGCTGGCGCCGACAAGGCGAAGTGCGTGGGTGAGGGCGATATCGTAAGGGACTTCGATCCCGCGGCAGGCGAAGGTCTCAAGCGCGAGCGCGTGGCCTGTGAGGCCCCTCAGCATCTGAGTGCCGAGGCCGTGCCGTATCTGGTCCTGCGCCGTCGCGATGGCGAGGGCGAGGACGCGCCGCTCGTGCCGCGCCTGACGTCCGCCTCGCAGGTTGAGGCCTATTCCACCTGCCCGCTGTGCTGGTTCGTGTCGTATCGCGTCAAGCCCCAGTCCATCGACGCGGGCTTTGGGAACATGGAGAAGGGCAACTTTGTCCACGACGTGCTGGAGCATCTGCATGCCCGTCTGCCCCAAGAGGGCATGGAGCGCGTGACGCCCATGAATCTGCCTCGGGCACAGGAGCTGCTGAGCAAGGTCTTTGACGAGACCCTGGCCGAGCATGCCGGCAAGCGCGGTACCGAGGGTCCGCTCGTGCCGCTTTCCCCGGTGGAGGAACGTCAGGTGGCCGAGATTCTGCCGCAGTTGGAAGGCGTGCTCGCCTACGAGTCCGAGACACTTGCCCCCTTTGCGCCACGCTACCTTGAGTTCGCCTTTAATGAGCTTAGGGTCGAGTATGCCGGTTGGCCGCTCGGCGGACGCATCGACCGCGTGGATGTGGACGCCGAGAACCGCGCCGTGGTAATCGACTACAAGCATCGTTCGGGTGTCGAGGAGTTTAAGCTCGCCGACCCCACGGTGCGCGACGAGGAGTCGGGCGAGGCCCCCATCGACGACCCGCGCTGGCTGCCGCCCCATACCCAGACACTCATCTACGCGCAGGCCATGCGTCGGGCGTTGGGCCTAGATACCCGTGCTGCGCTCTATTTTTCGACCAAGGGCGGCAAGCCCGCGCTGCGCGGCGCGGCGAGTGCCGAGTTGCTCGAGGAAGAGCGCGGCGACGGTCGCATTCCGGGCCTTAAGAAGGGCTTTCCGGGCGAGGGCGGCAACATGGACTTCGATGCACTGCTCGACCGCGTGGAGGCCGGCATCGCCGAGCGCTTGCGCGAACTCGAGGCGGGCAACGTCGCCGCCGTCGACCCGACGTCGGCGCAGGCCGAGCATGCGCGCTGCTCGTATAACCACGAAGGAACGTTTGTAAGGAGGGACGTGTAGACCATGGATCTTTCGACCTTGATGCCGCAACAGCTGCAAGTCGTCAAAACGCTCGACCGTCCGCTGTTTGTCTCGGCGGGTGCCGGCTCGGGCAAGACCTTTACCCTCACGCGCCGCATTGTCTATGCGCTCTCGCCCGAATCCGGTCCGTTTGTCGAGCATCTGGATCAGGTGCTCGCCATTACCTTTACCAAGGACGCCGCGGCTGAGATTCGCGACCGTGTGCGCCGCGCGCTTATCGACGAGGGGATGGACGAGGAGGCCCTGACGGTCGACGACGCTTGGATTTCGACCATCCACGGTATGTGCTCGCGTATCCTGCGCGCGCATGCGCTGGAGTTAGGCATCGACCCCGAATTCACGGTGCTTACCGATACCGATGAGCTTATGGATCAGGCTGTCGAGCATGTGCTGGGGCGCGCGACGGCGCCCGATGCCGCGCCCGAGCTCGCCGCTTCGCTTAAGGCCCTCTACGCTTGGTATCCCATGGCGGGCGAGGGTGGGACGTTTGGCGCCGGTACCACCATCAAAGGCCTGGTGCGCGACCTGCTGGAGCTATCGAGCCAGCTTCCGGGCGGCATGGACGATGTGCGCGTTGCGCGTGGCCAAACCGACACCTCGGCGCTTGCCGATGCCTATCGTGCGGCGTTGGGTGCAAGCAAGGCTGCGACCGAGAAAGCGCAGGCGGCACTCGACGCCATCGACGCGTTTGAGGCGAGCGGCAAAACCATGGAGGATGCGGCGCGACTCATGATGTCGTGCGGCATGCCTCGGGCGAGCAAGGCGTTTCCTAAGGAGCAGGTGGAGCTACTCAAGGCCGAGGCGGCCGATGCGTTTATCAATATCGTGCTTGCCTGCGGCGGTCCGGCGCTCGATGCGCTGGTGGCGCTTGCCCGTGCTGTGGAGGCGGAGTACCGTGCGCTCAAGGCCGGCCAGTCCGCGCTCGACAATAACGATCTGTTGCGCATGGCATACGAGGCGCTGCGCGACTACCCGTCTATTCGAGCTGCCTACGAGGGCCGCTTTAAGATGGTCATGATCGATGAGTTCCAGGATACCGACCAGATGCAGGTCGATTTGATTCGCTATCTGACGGGCGAGGGGGAGTGCGCGCTGTGCACCGTGGGCGATGCGCAGCAGTCGATCTACCGCTTCCGCGGTGCCGAGGTCGAGGTGTTCCGTCGCCAGGAGCGCAAGGTGGGTTCGACGGCGGCGTCCGAGACGGTCACCACGTCCGATGCCCCCGCCGGCGAGCTCGTCAAGCTTGTCCGCAACTTCCGCAGCCACGACGAGGTGCTGCGCTACGTGGCGCGCGTCTTTGACGGCGACACCGGTGGTTTGATGCAGGGGTTCTTGGATCTTGAACCGAGCGACGAACGCGAGGACAAGCTCAAGGCAAAGGCTTCGCGCCGCCAGGCGGTCTTCGTTGCCGGTGGCAGCACGCAGGAGCGAACGCAGGCGAAAGCTCGTGCGATTGCCGAGCGGTTCCAAGCGCTCGTCAAAGCGGGGCAGCCCCAGGGCAGCATGGTCCTGCTGCTGGGCCGCATGACCAACGCCGATGTCTATGCGCAGGCCTTCCGCGACCAAGGGCTCGACTGCGTGATCGCAGGCGGCTCGGTCTTTGCCCAGGCTGCCGAGGTGCAGACGGTGCGCGCTCTGGTGTGCGCGCTCGCCAATCCGGTCGATACGGCGCAGGGCCTTATGCCACTGCTCGCCTCGCCGATGTTTGCGCTCGGCGCCCAGGAGTTCCTGGCGCTGGCGACCAAGCTGGACGACCAGACGGGGGAGACCTCGCGCCGCAACATCGACGTGGGCATCATGAGCGATTCCGATGTGCCGGGTTTGCAAGACTTGCCGCTCGTGACGCGCGCCCGCGAGGTGCTGCGGTATGCGCTTCGTCGCGTGGGCCGCGATTCGTTCGCCGCCATCGCGCGCGATACTGTCAACGCTTCCGGCTGGTTTGTGCGTCTGGCACAGCGTGGTCCCGAGGGCAAGGCCATTGCCGCCAACGTGCTTAAGGCGCTCGATGCCGTGGCCGAGGCGGAGGCCGAGTTCGGTAACTCGCCGCGTTCCATTGCGCTTGCCTTCGACCGCTTCTTGGCGGGCAAGGAGGCCCCAGGCGCCCTCAACGAGGAGGGCGACGGCGCGGTGCGCATCATGACGGTGCATGCCTCCAAGGGCCTGGAGTATCCGGTCGTGGCGGTTGCGGAGTGCTTTGGCGTGCGTAAGTCCTCGGGTGCGGCTCAGATGGGGCGTGTCGAGGGTGGAGCGCAGGTCGTGGCGCTGCCGGCACGCTTCGACGGCGTTAAACTCGCGGACGGCACGTTCGTAAAGGGCGATGACGTCAAAAAGCAGTTTGAGCATGCGTTTAAGGGTAAGGGCACGTCGCTATGGTTGCCGCCGGAGCTCATGGAGGATGTCTGCGCGACGGGTTCTCCCGCCGAGGCATTCGTTCGCCTGCGCAACGACGACCTGCAGCTTTCGCTCGAGGAGCGGGCTCGCTTGCTCTATGTCGCCATGACGCGAGCGCGCGAGCTGGTCATTCTGGCGATGGATGTCGGCGTGAGCCGCGGCAAGGTGACGGCGCCGACCTTCGATGTCGAGACGGATCTGACCTACGACGTGCTGCGCCGCATCCTGCCGACCGACAGCCTGGACATACCGCAGCTCGATAGCGACCGTTTGGTGTTCGACAACTCCAAGCCGGGCGACTACGAGCTCATCTCGCTGGCGGACTTTACGTTTGGCGAGCAGGCGTTTGAGGTCAACGCTTCGCTGGATGTCGAGGGCAGGCTTGTCCGCGGCGATGCGGAGCCGGAGGGTGCCGGTGCGGATGCCCACGCCGCTGTTCCCGGTCCAGCCGACCCCGAGCCCGATGCGTTTGAGCTCGTGTATCCCCAGGCGGTGGGCGTGCGCATGGGCACCTGCCCGTATCCGGCGCGCGATTCGTACAGCTACTCGTCAATTGCCGCGGCGCTGCATGCCGAGTCCGAGGACCGAGCCGCCGAGGCGCATGTGCCCATGGACGAGGCTGGCGATGATGCGGAGTCGGATGGTTCCGAGATGACGGATGCAGGCGTGGCCGCCGTTGAGCCCGCCGGCAACCCCATGGCGCTGGGCTCGGCGTTCCATGCCGCCTGCCAGTGGCTGATCGAGATGGGTGCCGATGCGCTGCCCGCCGAGCGTGCCGACGGCCTGGCTCGCCTGTGGCGCCTGACGCCGGAACAGCGCGAACGCTTCGACGTTGCCCTGGATCGCTGGCTCAAGTCGGCGGTCCGTGCCGAGCTGCTTGCCTGGCCGTGCGTTCGCGCCGAGGTGCCGTTCTTTTCGCTGGGCTGCGAGGATGAGGACATCGCTCGCTACGGTGCATATGCCGAGGGCGCCATCGATGCTTTGGCGACGAACCCGGCGGATTCGTCACGCGCGCTGGTCATCGACTACAAGACGGGCGGCACACCGGACGAGACGCCGGAACAGCTGCAGGAGAAGCACGCCTTGCAGGCGCGCGTTTACGCTGATGTTCTGCACAAGGCGGGCTTTGAGGCCGTGACCGTCAAGTTCGTCCGCGTGGAGCAAGTCGACCCCGCCAACCCGTGCGAGCCTCAGGTGGTCACCTACAGCCTCTAGCCCTCAATAACTTGCGGTGGAATACGGACTGTTTTGGCCAAAAAAGCCGCCAAACAGTCCGCATTTCACCGCAACGCATGGGAGAGCCTGGGGCGGTACAATGGCTCGAACGGTTCAAACGAATAAGGAGCCATCATGCAGCTCGCCAAAACGCTTAAGGTGACGCCGGAGGAGCTTTTTGACGCTCTGGCGGGGTCCATCATACAGGATATCGAGAACGCCACGGGCAAGCGTCCCAGCCGCAACAAGCTCAACGGCTATAAGTACGAGAAGCGCGCCCAGTCCGCAAAAGGCAAGGCCAAGGGCATGGCGATCAAGGTTAAAATCAAGCACTTTGACTACCCGTGTCTCTATGAGGTCCGTTTTCAGTATGCGGCGGGCATCAATACTATGCGCTATGAGGCTGCACCTGCTGGCGATGGTGCCTGCGAGCTCACCTATACCGAGGATTTTCAGGGTGTGGGTGGCAACACGTCTGGCACGCGCGGCAAGCTCGGCCTCTTCTTCTATGAGCGCAAGCTCAAGAGCCACGCCAACCAGACGATTGATCAAATCGTCAAATACATCGAGGGTGAGCGCCGCGTAAAGGCTAATCCCGCCTTCGCCGATGATACTGCCGAAAACGCTTCGGATGTATTCCATTGATACCCTGTGCAAAAGCTTTACCGCTCTTCACATCAACTGTGAACACTTCAGGCTTCGAGTCAGTAGCGAGCGGCCCGACAAAAGTAGTTGATGGAAGTGCCAAATGAATAAGAATGCCGCTACGCAACTGCACATCTATTCCGCCTTTTTCGTTCTCGCGGGATTTGTTTTAAATCGGGGAGTGTTTCTACTTTTCCTTGCGGAGAAAGGAATGTCTGTCACGGAAATCGCGCTTTATCAAGCCCTGTTTAACATTACAACGGTCGTCCTCGAGCTGCCAACAGGGCTGATAGGCGATTTCTTTGGAAAGAAGTTTTCGATTCAAGTGGGCGTGCTGCTGCTTTTCTTCCATACGGCTGGCATGCTGTTGCTCTCAGGTCCCTTTCTTGTCGTGCTTTCCCTTGTTGAGGCACTCGCCTACTCCCTTCAATCGGGATCCGAACAAGCACTTTTATATGAAATTGCCCGGAATGCCGGTCAAGGAGAGCGTTTCCTCACCATCAACGCTCGGCTGCTTGCCGCGCAATCAATCGCGACGGGAATGGCGATTGTGCTCGGATCTTTCATTGCCCAAGTATCTTGGAGCGCCCTCTACGTATGTGTCTCCGTTTTCTATCTCCTGCAGCTTTTCCTTCTGTATCCCATTGAGAGGACGGAAGCGACCCGTTCTGAAAGCTCTGAAAAGGGAAGGTTTGACGCGGCCAAGATGTTCAGACGCGAAACCTGGCGTGTTGGAGAATCCGCTTTTGCGGTATTGCTTCTTCTAATCGGCACAAGCATGCTCGATGGATTCTATGGGAGTTATTACAACTTGAATCAGTTGGTATTCGACGCATTTGATGCTCCCGTCTCCATAATAGGAATCTTTTTCGGTGCATCCTATGCAGTAAATGCGACGGCCTACATTGCAGCAGATTTCTTCTCATTGCGTTTCGGGAAAAGAAATACCATGCTCGGCTCGATGCTAATCGAGGCTGGCCTTTTCATGATTCTTCCGTGGTTCGCTTCAAATCCGCTGTGTTTGTTTGGCCTTAGCATGGTGCTTTGTTTTCTCCCAGAAGTGGTGTACATCACTTCGGAAAACTTAATCCAAGACGCGATAGCGGACGATCTCCGCGCGACGATCCTTTCCGTCGCGTCTCTGGTAAGGGCTCTCTTTTCTGCAGTGTTTTTCTCCATATTTGGACATGTGTTGGGGTTATATCCCATTCAGATAGCGCTCGGTATTATTGGTGCAATCGCGATAACAATTACCGCCGTTGTTTCATTAAAAATGGTTGGAATACAGGTCTCCAAGAATTGATATATCGATTGACGAGCTATCCGAAGCGTCGAGCCTTCTTGATGGACATGACTATTCGTCACAAATCATTCCGCGCATCGCCGGGGTTCCAGTAATACTCGATATATCTGGATGCCCTCATTCCCCTTTTTGAAGGTCCCAAATTGACTACCCGTGTTGGTTTGGCTAGGTTCGGGTGCTATCCGCGCCGTGCGGTAAAATCGTTCAGTCAGAACACGAACCCGCATCGGAGCTCATCACATGGCATTCGTCCATCTGCACAACCACACCGTTTTCTCCATGCTCGACGGCGCAACCCGTATCCAGGATATGGTCAATCGCGCCGTAGAGCTGGGCATGCCCGCCGTCGCCATTACCGACCACGGCTACATGTATGGCGTGCCCGACCTGGCGCTGGCCTGCGACGCCGTCAACCACAACACGCCTGAGTACAAAACCTGGAGTCACGACAAGGCCTTTTTGGAAAAGGATCGCCGCGACGAGCTGGTGGAGCCCGATCCCGAGGAAAACCCGCGCGAGCATGCCCAGTATGTGAAGGACATGGCCATGTGGGACGAGAAGGGCAACATCGACGAGCTCAAGCCGCCTCTGGTCATCAAGCCCATCTTTGGCTGCGAGGTCTACTTTACGCCGGACGAGACCCTTGCTCGCGACCATAAGCCCGAGCTCTACCACATGATCCTTCTGGCCAAGGACCAGGAGGGATACGTCAACCTGATGCAGACGGTCTCCGAGGCAGCCGTGCAGGGCTTTTACTACAAGCCCCGCGTGACGCTCGACAACCTGCGCCGCCACGCCAAGGGCATGATCTGCACCAGCGCCTGCATCGCGGGCATCATTCCCAAATACATCGACCGCGGTGACATGGAGGGCGCCATCAAGTGGGCCGAGACCTTCCGTGATACCTTCGAACCTGGCGACTTTTATATCGAGATCCAGGAACACGGCATCACCACCGACAACGGCCTGACCGATGAGCAGATGGACCGCACGCTCATCGACATCGCCAAGCAGGTAGGCGTCAAGGTCATCGCCACCAACGACTTCCACTACCTGCGCCGCGAGGACGCTCCCGTGCAGGACGTCATCATGTGCATCGGCATGAACGCCAAGGTCGACGACCCCAACCGCATGCGCATGACTGGCTCGGAGTTTTACATGAAGACCGAGGAGGAGATGCGGGCGATGTTCCCGTATTGCCCCGAGGCCTGCGACAACACGCTCGAGATCGCCGACAAGTGCTACGTCGAGCTGGACTGGGACTCCATCATCCTGCCGCGCTTCCCGTTGCTCGACCCCGGCGAGACGCACGAGAGTCAGTTCCGCCGCGAGTGCGAGAAGGGCCTGCGCCAGCACTACGGTGACGACTGGGCCACGCGCGAGATCGGTGGCGTCAACATCAAAGAGCGCTTTGAGTACGAATACAAAGTCATCTGCGACAAGGGCTTTGCCGCCTACTTTTTGATTGTTGCCGAGTACGTGCAATGGGCCAAGGACAACGGCATCGGCGTCGGCCCCGGCCGTGGCTCGGCTGCCGGCGCTATCGTCGCCTACGCCATGAACATCACCGCGTTCGATCCGCTCGAGAACGGCCTGATGTTCGAGAGGTTCCTGTCCCCGCAGCGTACCGAGATGCCCGATATCGATATGGACTTCGACGATGAGCGGCGCCTCGAGGTCGTGGAGCACGTTCGCCAGCTCTACGGCCCCGAGAAGGTCACCCACGTCATCACCTACTCGACCATTAAGGCCAAGCAGGCCATCAACGACGCCGCTCGCGTCCTGGACTACCCGGTCTACATGGGCCAGCGTCTGTCCAAGATGGTCTCGAGCGACCCCAAGGTCAAGCTCAAGCAGGTGCTCGAAAAGCAACCCGGCAAAGAGGACCTGTTTAACCCCGATTTTGCCGAGGCATATAAAAAGGACGACGACGCCCGCCGCATCATCGACACGGCGCTCTCAATCGAGGGCCTCACCCGTGGCGAGGGCGTGCACGCGTGCGCCGTTCTGATCTGCCGCGACCCCGTCAACGAGCACGTGCCCACCAAGCTCGACACCAAGGGCGGCGTCGAGATTACCCAGTACGAGGGCCATACCGTTGCCGACATGGGCCTGCTCAAGATGGACTTCTTGGGCCTGCGCACGCTGACTGTTATCTCCAAGGCCAAGGCAAACATCAAAAAGAACTTCGGCATCGACATCAAAGAGGAAGAGATTCCCTTTGACGACCCCGAGATCTTTAAGCTCATGGGTTCCGGCCACACCGCCGGCGTCTTCCAGGTCGAGTCCGCCGGCATGACGGCCACGATCAAGAACATGAAGCCCACCGAGTACAAGCACGTCGTAGCATTGATCGCCCTGTACCGCCCGGGCCCGCTGGGCGCCGGCATGGTTTCGTCCTACATCAACCGTATGAACGGCAAGGAGCCGGCGGTCTCCTACGACGACCGCCTGGACGACATCCTGGGCGAAACCTACGGCACCATGGTCTACCAGGAGCAGGTTATGCTCATCTCCGTCGAGATGTGCGGCTTCTCCAAGGGCGAATCGGACTCGCGTATCCGTAAGCCCGTGGCTAAGAAGAAAATCAAGCTGCTCACGTCGACGGTGCTCCACTGGGAGGATGGCTCCGACGAGACCACCTACGACCACTGGATGAACGGCGCCATCAAGAACAACTATACGCGCGAGGTCGCCCAGAAGATTTGGGACGATGTTCTCGAGTTTGCGTCCTACGCCTTCAACAAGTCGCACTCCGCCGGCTACGCCATCCTGGTTATGCAGACGGCGTGGCTCAAGGCGCACTATCCGCACGAGTACATGGCGGCCGTTCTGACGTCCTATACGGGCAAGACCGACAAGATCGTGCACTACGTCTCGGCATGCCGTCACGACGGCATCCCCGTGCTGTCGCCAGATGTCAACGAGTCCGGTACCGAGTTCACGGCTACCAAGGAGGGCGTGCGCTTTGGTCTGGCCGGCATCCGCGGCGTGGGCACCGGCGTGGCGCAGGCGATTATCGCCGAGCGCGAGGCGGGCGGCCCGTTTAAGACGCTGCACGACTTTGTCGAGCGCGTGGACTCGAGCCAGGCCAACCGCCGCGTGATCGAATCGCTCATCAAGGCAGGCGCCTTCGACTCCACGGGGTATCCGCGTCGCCAGATGATGCACTTTGTGGATAAGAACAACCCCGAGAACATCATCGATGCCGCGGTGAAGCGCCAGAAGGATCGCGCGAGCGGTCAGACGTCGTTCTTCGACATGTTTGGCGACGTTGAGGGCTCGGGCTTTGAGGTGAGCGTGCCCGATCCGGATGGTCAGGAGTGGGACCGCCACCTTAAGCTGAGCCAGGAGAAGGAGGTTCTGGGCATCTATGTCTCGGACCACCCGCTGCGCCCGTTTGAGTATGCACTAGCCAAGGCGCGCGACTTCTCGTTCTCGCAGATCGATACCGGCTACGAAGTTCAGAATCCTACGGGCGGCACCATCAACCAGGAGATTCCCGAGGGCAAGGCGCTGTGGTGGGCCGGCATGGTCTCGAGCGTGTCCAAGCGCGTGACCAAAAACGGTGACCCCATGGGCATCGTGCAGCTCGAGGACATGGAAGGCGAGGCCACCGTCGTCGTGTTCCCCAAGACCTATAAAGAGGCCGAGGGGTACCTGTACGGCGAGGTCGATCCCGAGACCGGCGCGCAGCTGTCCGATGCCTTTGTGCGCATTAAGGGCAAACTCGAGCGCTCGGACCGCGGCGACCAGATCATCGCGCAGGAGATCGTGCCGCTCGAGCTCAACGAGGAGAACAACAAGCCCAAGGTGTTTGAGGTCATGGTGCCCAACAGCCGCTTTAGCCAGGGCAATATGGCGCGCCTGGCCACGGTGCTCACCGCCAACCCGGGCGGCGACCGCGTGGAGATCTTTATCGAGCAGGTGGACGGGCGCGTGCTGCGTGCCGAGGTACCTGCCAAGGTCAACGCGCGTTCGATTCCGCTGCTGGCCGAGGCCAAGGCCATTGTGGGTAACCAGGGTCGCGTGACGGTGATCTAAGCTACCCCGGGTGAGATTGGAGGAAGTGATGGCGCAGGGGACGTTTGTGCAGGCGCTTCGCAAAGAGGCGGCGTTGAGCGGCACCTTTATGAAGGGGCGTTCGCTCATGCTCAACGGCGCCGTGCTGTCGATCGAGGACAGCGGCTCGCGCTTCTCCAAAAACGTGACGGTTGAGGGCTCGGTGCGCGGTTCGCGTGGCGACCTGTACAAGACGCACGTGGCGCTCGACATGGACGAGCACGAGGTGATCGACTACGACTGCGATTGCCCCGCCGCCTATCGTTACCCCGGTATGTGCAAGCACGCTATTGCCACGGCGCTGGCGTATTTGGATGCCAGCGGCGCCGAGCCCGTCGAAGGTTTGCGCACGCCGGTTCGCACGTTTACGGCGCAGTCGAAACAGCCCGCGCGCACCGCACCCAAAGCGCCGGCCGTCAACCCCAACTTTCCCTTTCCGGCGCCCGTCCCCACGAGCCCGAGCCTTGTGGCGGCGCTCTCCGATCTTTCGGACGCGCGCATGGATGAGCTGGCGAGCATGCGCCGCAAGCTTGCCGGTGCCGTTGATCCCGACGCCCCCAAAGCGGCATTGGAGCCCTCGTTGGTGCCGTACTACAATCCGCTGTTCGCTGACCGCTTTAGCTGGGCGCTCGAGTTCCGCATTCGCTGTGGATCGGTCTCCTACGTGGTCAAGGACATCGACGGCATGGCCGATGCCTACGTGCGCGGCGGCACGTTCTCCTATGGCAAGAAGCTCACGTTTGTCCATTCACCTGAGGCCTTTGACGAAACATCGGCAAAGCTGCTCAACCTTGTTGTGACGACAGTTGCCTATCTCGATGACATCACAAGCTCACGTTCGGCGTCGTACGACTTTGCCCGCAGCGGTTTTGTTGCCGAGCGTCAGTTGCCTCTGTCCGAGCATAGCATCGTATATGTGCTGGACCTGCTGCGCGGCCAGACCATCTCCTTTGAGCCCGCCTGGTCGCGGGGGATGACGACGCATCGCACCTACGACGTGGCGGTTGAGCTGTCTCCGCAAGGGGAGGACGAGGCATCCGCTAAGCGCCCACCGCTGCTTGCCGCCAAAATCGCGCCGGCGGCTGGTGGTAGCTATGACCTGCGCCTGCCCGCCGATATGTACTGCTTTGCGTCGGGCGATGCTGCCTACTTGGTTGACACGCGCCGCGCGCGCCGTACCGACGCTGCATTTGCTCAGCATGCCGCACCTTTTTTGTCGCGCTTGCTGCCGTGCCGCACGCCCGCCCATATTGCCGCCGAGCAGGTGGGTGAGTTCTGCCGTATGGCGCTGCCCATTTTGCGCGACTACACCGACCTCACCGCGCCCGCCGCGCTCGATACCGTGGCACCCGAGCCGAGCTTTGCTATGGCGATCGGTGTCGACGATGGGCTCGTGACCTGCAAAATTACGGTTACCTACGGCGATTGGTCGGCGGATCTCTTTAGCCTGGGCGCTCCGGGCAGCCCCTTCGAAGAGCAGCGCCCCGGTGTGCCGCCCCGCGACGAGGTGGCGGAGTTTCGCGTTATGGATACGGCGGCCCTGTACTTCGATTTCTACGAGGGCGGTCTGGCGTTTGAGGAGCGCGATGACGCCCGCTTGTTCTGCCTGCTGACCGAGGGCCTGTCCGCCCTGTCCGAACTGGGTGAGGTCATGCTCAGCGACCGTCTGCGCCAGATCTCGGTCCGCCCCGCGCCCAAGCTCTCGGTTCGTGCGACCGTTAAGAGCAATCTGCTCGATGTCGAGCTGGGCGCGAGCGGGCTTTCGGCCGCGGACCTTGCCGTCTATCTCGATTCGTACAAGCGCCATCAAACGTTTGCGCGCCTTACGTCCGGCGACATCATTCGCCTGGACGAGGGGGCGCGCGCCGCGTTTGGCCTTGCCGAGGACCTGGGTGTCGATGCCGTCGACCTGCTCGACGGCGTGTCGCTTCCCGCGTCGAGCACCTTGTTCGTCGACAGCATGCTCGCACGCACGCCGGCGCTCGAGGCCGATCGCGACGCTGCGTTCCGCCGTACCGTCGAGCGCCTGGACACGCTCGGCAAGATGGACTTTACGGTGCCGGCATCGCTCAAGGCAACGATGCGCGGCTACCAGGTCGACGGATACCAGTGG
The DNA here is from genome assembly GCF_040092425.1 of Collinsella sp. CLA-ER-H3. Taxonomy (NCBI): domain Bacteria; kingdom Bacillati; phylum Actinomycetota; class Coriobacteriia; order Coriobacteriales; family Coriobacteriaceae; genus Collinsella; species Collinsella sp. CLA-ER-H3. The sequence goes on along the minus strand of NZ_JBBNLP010000004.1, from coordinate 189,032 downwards.
CTCGGCTCGCTCGAACACCTGGGCCTTGGCGGCATCTTGGCCGACGACATGGGCCTGGGCAAAACGCTCCAGATGATTGCGCATATTCTGGCGCGCGTGGAGGCGGGGGACACCAAGCCCACGCTCGTGGTATGCCCGGCCTCACTCGTGTACAACTGGACTGCCGAGCTGGAGCGCTTTGCCTCGTCGCTCGATGTGTGCGCCATTGTGGGCGCCAAGGCTCAACGCCGCGTGCAGATCGCCGGCGTGGCCGAGCATAGCGTGGTCGTGACGTCGTATGACCTTATGCGGCGCGATATCGACGAGTACGTCGAGCAGGATTTTGCCCGCGTGGTGCTCGATGAGGCACAGTACATTAAAAATCCGCTCACGCAGGTGGCGCGCGCCGCCAAGCGCCTGCCTGCCGGCGTGCGCTTTGCCCTGACGGGCACGCCCATCGAAAACCGCCTGTCCGAGCTCTGGAGCATCTTCGACTTTTTGATGCCGGGCCTTTTGGGGACGCGCGAGTCGTTTGCCAAGCGCTTTGAGAGCCCCGTCGAGCATGCCGAGGGCGATAGCGCCGCTCGCCTGCAGGCGCTCGTGTCGCCGTTTGTGCTGCGCCGTGTTAAGGAAGACGTGGTGGCCGACCTGCCCGAGAAGATCGAAGACACCGTCATGGCGCAGCTTACCGGCGAGCAGCGCAAGCTCTACCTGGCCAACCAGGACCGCATCGCCCAGCAGGTGCAGCACCGCGAGGCTGGGGAGTTTAAGAAGGACAAACTCAAGGTGCTCGCCGAGCTCACCAAGCTGCGCCAGATCTGCTGCGACCCGCGTCTACACTACGAGGATTACAAGGCGGGGAGCGCCAAGCTCGATACGTGTATGGAGCTCGTGCACGGCGCACTCGACGGCGGGCATCGCATCCTGTTGTTCAGCCAGTTCACGGGTATGCTCGATATCATCGGTAAGCGCTTGGCCAGGGAGGACATCGCCTTCCTTAAGCTCACGGGCGCTTCGTCTAAGGAGAGCCGCGCCAAGATGGTCGCGCAGTTCCAAGCGGGCGAGGTTCCGGTCTTTTTGATTTCGCTCAAGGCGGGCGGCGTGGGCCTCAACCTGACGGCGGCCGACGTGGTCATCCACTACGACCCGTGGTGGAACGTGGCGGCGCAGGACCAAGCGACCGACCGCGCGCATCGTATTGGCCAGCAACATACCGTGACCGTGTACAAGCTCATCGCCAAGGACACGATCGAGGAACGCATCATGCAGATGCAGGAGTCCAAACGCGACCTGGTCAACAGCGTGCTCGGCGGCGACGGCATCTCGTCGGCGCTGTTTACCCGCGAAGATGTTCTGGCACTGCTGGGCGGCGACGGGCGCTAACCCGCTCGGGTGGGGCCGCCAGGGCGGATGGCACACGCTGCCCCATCGTCCCCGCCCGTTATGTGTTCATTTGCAATGCCGTGGATGGTTTGTCTGCCTTTGGGCATAAGAACCATTAAGAACATTGGCACATCAGCAAAGGAGAACATCATGGCGAAATTCTTTAAGGACCCCAATGGCAAGCTCATTGCCGCCCTGGGCAACGACGTTGCAACCCCTGCCGGTTGCACGGAACTGACCGCAAACACTGAGGACGCGGCGCACGAGAAGCACGTGCCTGTTGTCGAGACCGAGCGCGACGGTCACGTGATTCGCGCACGCGTGGGCTCGGTCGAGCACCCCAGCCTGCCCGAGCACTATATTGAGTGGATCGCCCTTGAGGCCGAGGGCCGCTTAGAGGTCCATTACCTTGAGCCCGGCATGAAGCCCGCGACGTTTTTTGCCGGCGGTTCCAAGACCGGTACCGTCTATGCCTACTGCAACCTGCACGGGCTGTGGTCCGCGACATTCTAGGAGCGCGCCCCCGCTCGGGGTATCATAGCTAGCATATGCACATGCGAGCGCCGACTGCATTATGCGGCCGGCGCTTTTACTACGATTTCGATGGTTTACGACGGAAAGGGCTGAGCCATGAAGCTCGCGCTTGCACAGATCGATATGCGCCTGGGTGATATTGAGGGCATTTGCGGCCGCATCGAGGACCAGGCTCGTCTGGCCCACGAGCGCGGGGCACGCGTGCTGTGCGTTCCGGCTCCGCTCTTTATGGGCGCCATGCCCGGGGGCCTGGTGGGCACTGCCGACTTTGAGCACGACATGCTTGCCGGCTTGACTGGTGTCGCCGAGCGTATCCAGGAGCTTGACATGATCTGCATCGTGCCCGCGGCGGTTTCGTTTGAGGGCCAGCCGCTGCTCGACTACATGATGCTCAAGGACGGTCATGTGGTGCCGGCACGTTCGAGCATTGCCCTGCAGCGTGGTGAGAACAACGACACGCGTTGGGCGCCGCCGGTGTTCGACGTGGACGGCGTGCGCATTGCCGTGATTTTTGACTTGGACCGCGAACTCGAGATGTTGCCGACCGGTGTTGACCTCATTGCGTATTTCCAATTCAATGCGTTTGACATGACCGACCGCGAGACTGCCGCCATTGCCGCCGTTCGCAGCGGCGCCTACCGCAAGATCGCATCCAAGCGCAGCGTGTGGTTTGCCTGCATGGCGCCGGTCGGTGCCTATGACGAGTCGGTGTATACCGGCGGTTCGTTTGTGCTCGACGACTGCGGTCGCGTGGTGGCCCAAGCGCCGTGTTTTGAGGAGAGCCTGCTGGTTCAGGAGATTCAGCGCGGCGTGATGCTCGATGCCCTGGAAGATCACGAACTGCCCGAGTTCCGTTCCGAGGAGTGGCTGTGGCAGGCGCTGGTGCTCGCCGTGCGCGACAACGCCCGGGCCCACGGTGCGTCGCGCGCCGTGGTGGCACTCGAGGGCGACTTGCCGTCGTCCCTGCTGGCGGCGCTGGCCGTCGACGCTCTGGGCCCACGTAATGTGATTGGCCTGGTGCTGGGGCGCAACCGCATCTTTACGCCGGCGCAGGAGGAGGCCGAGGCTGCTCGCTGTGCCGCCGTTCGCGCCATCGCCGAGCGCCTGCATATTCGCACGGTTGAGCGCGATGCGCCGGATGCCGCGCGCGTGCTCGACCGCGATGTGTCGGCGGGCGACGCCGAGCGCCTGCGCTCTCGCACGCTGGGCCTCATGCTGGAGGACACGGCGCTCGAGTTGGGTGCGATGGCGCTGAGCCCGCTGTCCAAAACCGAGTACGCACTGGCGGCGCCGGCGCTTTGCGGCGGCTACCAGGGCGATTATGCGCCCTTTGGCGATGTGTACCTGTCGACGCTTGAGTTTGTGGCGCGCGTGCGCAACCGCACGTCTGCCGTGGTGCCCCAAGAGCTCGTGACGCTCAACGCGGTGGAAGATTGTATGGAGCGAGTGCTGGCGCAGGCGCTCTCGACGCTCGACGGTCCGGTCGATATGCTCGACCGCGCGGCACAGCTGCTCGGCGGGGTCGAGCCGGGTGAGATCGATGGCGCGCTTGAGGCGCACGTGGACCGCAATCGATCTTTCGACGACATCCCGATGGCCGCTGGCAAGCCTGAGGCCTGCTCGCTGCTGCTGATGCTCGTTCGACAGGGTGAGGCTGCCCGCCGCATGTTGCCGACGGCGCCGATCGTTTCGTCCCGTTCGTTTGCCGAGCGCTCCTGGCCGTACATGCTCGCGTGGTCCGACCTGGGGCTTAACGGCAAGGAGCGTATGACGGTCGATTCGCTGGCGCGCGCCGAGGTGCGCCGTTTTGCTGACGAGGATACTAGTGAGCGCGTGCGAAACGAGATGATGGGCGTGCTGGGCGAGCTACTGGGTATTTCGCCCGAACAAATGGAGGAGTTGCGCTCTGAAGACGGTCAGCGTCGTTTACACGAGGGAATGAAAAAGTTCGAGGGCGAGGTTCAGGACGCCATCGATAAGATGATGGGCGGCCAGGGTGGCCCGCAGGGTGGGCCCCAGGGTGGCCCGATGCCGCATCCGCCGGTTGATCCCCGACAGTTCCCATTCTTCTCGCAGAACTAAACTGGGGATGGGATTCGCTCTCAACCCCGATACTTCAACTAAGCATCTTGACCCCGTTGTGTTATTCTAGAACAGACGTTCGTGAGTAGTGCACGGGGCCTTGCCTTGCGCTTGGTAAAAGACGAGGGGAGGTTGGCTTGGTTATTTTAGGCATTGACCCCGGTTTGGCTCATACGGGTTGGGGGATTATCGAGGAGCGGCGTGGCGAGGTTCGCTGCCGTGCCTATGGCTGCATCGAGACCAGTGCGGGTAGTCCGCTCGCGGTGCGCCTGTCGCATATTGCCCGCGACCTCAAGGGTGTCGTGGAGCGCTATCGACCCGATACCGCTGCTATCGAGAGCATTTACTTTGGCGCCAACGTTCGCTCGGCCATCCCTACGGCGCATGCCCGCGGCGCCGCGCTCGTGGCGCTTTCGGAATGCGCGCTCGAGATTGGCGAGTATACGCCTATGCAGATTAAGCAGGCTGTTGTGGGCACCGGCGCTGCGGACAAACGGCAGGTCGCGTATATGGTTCGTACGCTCACGCAGCTCGATCACGACCCGCATCCCGACCATGCCGCCGATGCCCTGGCCTGCGCCATCTGCCACGTTAACCTCAGCCGCACCCGCGCCCTCACCGGCGGCGAGTTCTATCAACAGAGAGGAACCGGATACTGATGATCTCCCAGCTCCATGGAACGCTTGTCGAGGCCACGATGAGCTCTGCTGTCGTCGACGTGTCGGGCGTTGGCTTTGAACTCGGCATCTCGGGCAGCACTGCGGCCACGTTGCCGACGCCCGGCGGCGAGGTCCGCCTCTACACGCGTATGCAGGTGCGCGAGGACGCTATGACACTTTTCGGTTTTTCCTCTAAGGATGAGCGCACGATGTTCGACCGGCTTGTGTCCGTCTCGGGCGTTGGCCCGCGCTTGGCGCTCGCCGTGCTTTCCACCTATACCGTGGGACAGCTGTATTCCCTGGTGATGGCCGAGGACGACAAGGGCATGGCCAAGGTGCCCGGCGTGGGCAAAAAGACCGCCCAGCGCCTCATCTTGGAGCTCAAGAGCACCTTTGCCAAGGACAAGGGCTTTGTGCCGGTCGATGCGATCCCCGGTCAGGTTGCGATGCCCGTGCCCGCCGCCGCTCCTTCGGCGATCGATGACGCCCGTGCGGCACTCCTTTCCATGGGCTTTAGCCCGCAGGAGACCGATGTCGCTCTGAGCGGGTATGATGGGCAGGATATGCGTGTCGAGGATTTGCTCGGCGCGGCGCTTAAGCGACTCGGAATGGATGCGTGATGTGGGAAGCCGATGACTCTCAGGACCTGTGGGCGACGCCCGGCAACTCGCCGGCGGCATCCATGGCGCACGGCGAGCGCATGGTGGGCTCGGAGCTGACGGCCGAGGACCTCGATGTCGATCGCACTTTGCGCCCCCAGCGCCTGGACGATTACTGCGGTCAGGAGCATATCAAGCAGAGCCTTCGTGTGCTCATCGAGGCAGCGCAGAGCCGCGGCGAGACGCTCGACCACGTGATCTTCTCGGGTCCTCCGGGCCTGGGCAAGACCACGCTGGCCACCGTTATCGCCAACGAGCTGGGCGCTCAGATCAAGACCACGAGTGGTCCGGCCATCGCGCGTACCGGCGACCTGGCGGCTATCCTTACCAATCTGCAGCCGGGTGATGTGCTGTTTATCGACGAGATCCACCGCCTCAACCGTTCGGTCGAGGAAGTCCTGTACCCCGCGATGGAGGACTTTGCCCTCGATATCGTGATTGGCAAGGGTCCGGCGGCGCGCTCGATTCGCCTGGATATCCCCAAGTTTACGCTGGTGGCGGCAACGACCCGCTCAGGCATGTTGACCGGCCCGTTGCGCGACCGCTTTGGCATTTCATATCGCCTGGATTACTACACGGTCGAGGAACTCGCGCAGATTGTTACGCGCTCGGCGACTATCCTGGGCGTGACGATCGACCATCCCAGTGCACTCGAGATCGGCTCGCGTTCGCGCGGCACGCCACGTCTTGCCAACCGCCTGCTCAAGCGCGTGCGCGATTACGCACAGGTGCGCGGCAACGGCCCCATCGAGCTCGATATCTGTCGCCAGGCGCTCGAGTTCTTCGAGATCGATGAGCTCGGTCTGGACTGGATGGATATTCGCATTTTGGAGACGCTCGCTAAGACGTTCTCCGGTCGTGCCGTGGGACTTACGACCCTTGCCAGCGCGGTGGGCGAGGACCCGGGCACGCTCGAGGATGTCTATGAGCCGTATCTGCTGCAGTGCGGGTTGATGATTCGTACGCCGCAGGGCCGTCAGGCAACCCTTCGCACCTTTGAGCACCTGGGGATTGAACCTACCGTTTAGGGCGCTTTGTTTTGGCGGGCTGTTGGGCTATCGCTGGGCATCGGGTAAACATATCGCCGTTCATCGGTTATGGGTGTTTTACTATTGCGCGCCCGTGCTATGCTGAATTGGTCTTTTTCTCATTCGGTAACGAAAGGACCGCCCATGCCTACTGACATCGAAATCGCACGTTCTGTCACGCCGCTGCCTATTACCGAGGTGGCCAAGAACGCCGGCGTCGACGTTAAGCACCTTATTCCGTACGGCTTCGACAAGGCTAAGGTCGACTATTCGCTGCTCAACGAGCCGACCGATCACCAGGCCAAGCTCGTCCTCGTGACCGCTATCAACCCAACGCCTGCGGGCGAGGGCAAGACCACCACGACCATCGGTCTGGCCGATGGCCTGCGTCGTCGCGGCGTCAAGAGTGCCGTGGCCCTGCGCGAGCCTTCGCTCGGCCCCGTCTTTGGTGTTAAGGGCGGTGCTGCCGGCGGCGGCTGGGCTCAGGTGATCCCCATGGAGGATATCAACCTGCACTTTACCGGCGACTTCCATGCCATCGGTGCTGCCAACAACCTGCTGGCCGCCATGCTTGATAACCACATCCAGCAGGGCAACCAGCTTGGCATCGACGTTAAACGCATCACTTGGAAGCGCGTCGTCGATATGAACGACCGTCAGCTGCGCCACGTCATCGACGGTATTGGCGGTAAGGCCCAGGGCGTGCCGCGCGAGGATGGCTTCGATATCACCGTCGCCTCCGAGGTCATGGCAATCCTGTGCCTGTCTACGAGTATCAGCGACCTCAAGGAGCGCCTGGGCGAGATCGTCGTCGGCTACAGCTTTGCCGGCGAGCCCGTCCGTGCCCGCGACCTTAAGGCCCAGGGTGCCATGGCCGCGTTGCTTAAGGACGCGCTCAAGCCCAACCTGGTGCAAACGCTCGAGGGCACGCCCGCGTTTGTCCACGGCGGCCCCTTCGCCAACATCGCCCACGGCTGCAACTCTATCATGGCCACGCGTATGGCGATGCGCTTTGGCGATGTCGCCATTACCGAGGCCGGCTTCGGTGCCGATCTGGGTGCCGAGAAGTTCCTCGACATCAAGTGCCGTATGACGGGCGTTCGCCCCAGCGCCGTCGTGGTCGTCGCGACCGCTCGTGCGCTGAAGTACAACGGTGGCGTCGCCAAGGCCGACCTCAACGAGGAGAACCTCGAGGCACTCAAGGCCGGCATGCCCAACCTGCTGCGTCACGTCGACAACATCCAGAACGTTTATGGTCTGCCCTGCGTGGTCGCCATCAACCGCTTCCCGACGGACACCGAGGCCGAGCTTGCGCTCATCGAGTCCGAGTGCCAGAAGCTCGGCGTCAACGTTAAGCTTTCCGAGGTCTGGGCCAAGGGCGGCGAGGGCGCGCTCGAGCTTGCCGATGAGGTCATGCGTCTGATTGAGCAGCCGAGCGAGCTCAAGTTTGCCTATGAGGACGGCGCCGATGTGGCCGACGCTCTTGAGGCCATTGCCACCAAGGTCTACCGCGCCGACGGCGTTGACTTTACGCCGGCCGCCAAGCGCCAGCTCGCCGAGCTGCGCGAGAACGGCTTTGGCAACCTGCCGGTGTGCGTGGCCAAGACGCAGTACAGCTTTAGCGACAACGCCAAGGCCCTGGGCGCTCCCGAGAACTTCCGCATCACGGTGCGCGAGCTCAAGGTTTCCGCCGGTGCCCACTTTGTGGTCGCACTGACTGGCAGTGTTCTGACCATGCCGGGCCTGCCCAAGGTTCCCGCGGCCGAGAACATCGACGTCGACAACGACGGCAACATCACCGGCCTGTTCTAAGCCTGTTGCCCCTAGCTGCCTGCCCGCCCCGCCGTGCCCCCAAGGCCCGGCGGGGCTTTTTTATCCTTAGGCCCGCGCATGTCTTGTAGATACCGACGGACTCTGCCCATCATAGGCTTTTGCGCGGGTAGAATGCATGGATAACTTGAGGCTCGCGCGCGACGGAAAGGAATCGTTGCATGGATCAGGACAAGACAACCGTGATGGGCGGCTACGGTTCCGCGCAGGCTGGCGATAGCGCCGATGCGACCCGCGTTGTTCCCAACCCCGGTTATGCCGACCCCGCCGCGACGCAGCCTTCTGCCGAGCTCACCCGGGTTATGGGCTATGGCGACACGGCGCAGGATTCTTACGCTGCATCTTCGCAAGGCCCCTATGGCAACGCAGCTCCGGACCCGTTTGATTATGCGTCGCAGGATTCTTATGCCGCTTCGACACCGAATCCCTATGATGACCTGCCGCAGAATCCCATTCCGCAGCCTCAGCAGACGACGTATATGCCTCGCACGGCGCAGCCTCGCTACGAGTCGCGCGAGCCGTATCGCGAGTACCCCAAGTCGATTCCGCAATATGGCGAGGACGAGGAGAAGAAGCCGTCGCGTTCGTCGAGCGTGATCAAGAAGATCCTCATCGTGCTGGCGATCTTCTTTGCGCTGTCGGTTGTGTTTGCCATTGTGTCGGGCATGCTCAACAAGCGAGGGAGTTCAACGGCCGATACCGCTGCCGAGCAAACCGAGTCCGCCTCGTCTAGCACCGTCGATCTGAGCGATATCCCGGGGCAGTACTGGTCCAACGCCAAGAAGCTCCTTAAGTCGCGCGGCGCCGATCTTTCGAATGCCGTGGTCCTGACTGTTGATGGCTCAACGCCCGTCGTCGATGCCAACTGGATCGTTACTTCTGCTTACTATAACGACAGCGGCAACCTCGAAATTCAGCTCACGCACAAGAACAGCTCGGGCAACTCGTCCGACGGCCAAAGCGGTACCGACGGCTCGAGCTCCAATACGCTGGAGGACTTGAGCAACAAGGCACAGGAGCTTGGGGATAAGGCCCAAGAGCTGGGTGATACGGCTCAGAACCTGGGCGACACCGCTCAGAACTTGGGCGACATGGCGACGGATGCCTGGAACGCCCTACAAAACGGCATCTCGGGCGCGCAGGGAAACTAGCTGTTAAGCGGGCTACAGCTGCTCGGCCGGACGCTCGGGCGAACTGAAGCCCGAATCAAATGTGACGACGCACGAGACGTTGGGCCGGCGCTCGTGCACGATGCGCGTGACGAGCTCCAGCAGCTCCTCGTCGGATATATCAAAGCCGTCGGGACGCACCAGGTCAAACGAAACGAACCCGTCGTGCTCGTGCAGGTCGTGGATGGAGAGTGCGGGGTCGATCTGCATGATGCCGCGCTTGACCCAGCCGCGCAAATCATCGCCGGTTGTCGCGATGGGGTCGCAGTGCAGCGTGATGTCAATGCCCATCTGGCGCTTGATGTCGTGCTCGATGGTGTCCAGGATCTCGTGATGTTCAAACGCGTCGCCCTCGCCGGGCATCTCCACGTGGGCGCTGGCAAACTGACGACCGGGGCCGTAGTCGTGCACCATCAGGTCGTGTGTGCCCAAGACCTGCGGATAGGACATGATCTTGTCGCGGATTGCCTGGACGAGCTTGGGGTCGGGCGCTTGCCCCAGCAACGGGCTGATGGCGTCGCGCACCAGGCCCATGCCACTGATGCAGATGAAGACGCCCACGCCCAGGCCCGCCCAGCCGTCGAGGTCAAAGCCGGTCGTCTGCGAAATAAGCGCTGCGGCCAGGACCGATCCCGAGGTGATGACGTCGTTTTTGGAGTCCTGTGCTGTGGCGATGAGTGTTTCGGAATCGATACGGTTGCCCAGCGCACGGTTGAATGCGGCCATCCAGAATTTGACGAGCATGGACAAGACGAGAGCGGCTAGGGAGACCAGTGTGTAGGCGGTGGGGGAGGGCTTGATGATCTTAGTGACCGACTCGAGGATCAGGTTGATGCCGACGGCGCAAACCAGGACGGCGACAAACAAGCCGGCTAGGTACTCGTAGCGGCCGTGGCCATAGGGGTGGCCTTCGTCTGCAGGGCGGCTGGCAAGGCGGAACCCGAGCAGGCTCACGATGTTGCTCGAGGCGTCGGAGAGGTTGTTGAAGGCGTCGGCGATGAGGGAGACGGAGCCGGCGAGCAGGCCTGCGATGCCCTTGGCCAGGCACAGGGTGATGTTGAGGCCAATGCAGATGAGGCTTGCGGCGAAGCCCGCGTTGGTGCGGCAGGAGGTATCGACCGGCTCGCCCTCGCTGCCGGGAACAAGCGTATGTACCAGCCGATTTACAAATAGCATAGCGGTCGTCCTCACAGTCATGTTTAAGGGGATAGTGTAGCTCGCGCGGAGGCGCTGTGCACCGATGCTCAGAAAATGCAGCAATGGTCTGCCGGTGCTAACGAGCGAGCCTTCTCGTTTGCCTGGGTGGTCCATTTTGGGCCACATGGGTATGGGCATGTGCCTGTTTGCTCGACATACTTAATGTCGACAGCCCCTGTGCAAAGGAGGACGTTTCCATGGACGAGATGTTTGCCATTAAATGCCAAAACTGCGGCGGCCCTATGTACTCACACCAGGCTAAACGCAGCTTTGAGTGCGCCTATTGCGGCACGGTCGTTCCGTGGCAGGCCGATGCGGGGGAGCCCAAGAGCGCTTTGGGCATTCGCCATGCGCCGCTGACGGTTGTCGATGGGCTACTTAAGCTCACCCATGTGTCGCAGCTCGAGCGCCCGGAGGACCCGGACTGGTATTTCTTTAATTCGCACTGGCGCAATCAGTCGGTTCTGGAGCATCTGCTATGGGAGGACCGCGGCACGGCGCAGGAGTTCCAAGAAGCCACGCACGTGAGCATTCCCTGCCCCTTCTGCGGCGCGTCCTTTGAAGGCGAGTCCACTCAGCGCGTGTTTGAGTGCCCGTCCTGCGGCAATAAGATCGGCGTTACCGACCTGCTCAAGCCCGGTACCTTTAGCAAGCGCCTGACCATGGGCGTTGGCGCGGAGTATGTACCCGAGCAGGGTATTCCTTGCGAAATCTCACCGCAGCAGGCACGTGCCAACGCGCTGCAGCTGGTGCGCCAGTACCCCGACGCCTTTGCCGGGCACGATGTGGAAGACGTGATTCAAAACGACATGATGCTCTTCTACTTCCCCATGGCGCTCGCGGATTTGCGCATGATGGCGTCCTTCCCGGGCAAGGGCCTGAGCAAGGAGACCTTGGTGTACTACGAGGTACTCGATTGGGCGTATCCGCGGGCAAACTACCTGGACGTTCGTCTTATGGGCATTTTGGAGCCGTGGGACTTTGGCAAGGTGGGGCCGTTCGATCCTGCCATGCAGGAGGGCGACTTTCGCGTTGTCTCCGTCGATGCATCTACCAAGGACCAGGTGGTCATTGATAAGCTGGCGCTCGACATTGCCGGCAACGATGCCGAGGCAGTGCTTGGGCTCAATAAAAAGAGCATCCGAACCTGGGCGCGCAAGGCCCGCAAGCATAAGGACGGTCTGGTGATGGTGCCGGTCTACTTTGTCGATCGTCCGGCGACGGACAGCCGCGACGGCGAGCAAGTGCGCATCGCTGTGAACGGCCAGACGGGCCGCGCGGCCGCGGTGGTGTTTAGCGACAAGCGCGAGACGCATGTGGTGGCACCGCTCAACCCGAGCCTGCATCTGTCCGGCGAGAGCACCGTGCACGCCACGCCCATCGAGGTCAAATACGTTAAGTCGCCGTTTCTGTACCAGATCGTGCGCCGTGGAGGCGGCGAGCAGCAGCATCAGGTGGCAGCGGTCGCCGAGGGTTCTTACCGAGAAGAAAAGCCCAAACGCAAGGGATTGTTCGCTGCGATTTTTGGTAAGTAGGGGAGTGGTGCCGGGGCGTCGGGCTGCATCGCAAGGTCATGAGACGAACTTAAGACTGCTGGGAACGTGCTACCATTGCCGATAGCCTTAATCTTGTAAGAAGCGGAGGCCAGATTATGGGTTTTGCGGATCAGCAGCTTCAGCTTCAGGTACCGTATTCTCCTGACGACACGTTTAATGCCTTGAAGGCAGCTATGGAAAAGCTGCCTAAAGTAAAAGTTGATAGTGCATCGCCCACAACAAGAACAGTTGCAGCCGAGATTGGTATGAGCCTTTGGTCTTGGGGCGAAAATATCAGTATTTCGGTTGTTCCAGTTGAAGGCGGATCTGGCGTTACTGTCAAGTCGTCATCTAAGGTCAGGGCAAACGTATTAAACGGGGGCAAAAATGCAAAGAATATTGCCAAGATAGTCGATGCCCTATCGAAGGAGCTCGAGCGGTATCCGCAGGTTTCACAGACTATTGAGACGCTGGCGGATAGTGGTTGATGTAGTTGCAAGGCTTGAGAGGCTTGCAGCACTGCGTGAGAGTGGAGTACTTACCGAGGAAGAGTTTGCTGCAGAAAAGGCAAAAATCCTTTCGTAATCAGACACGATGGTTGGATTTGCATTCTATTATTGAACTTGTTTATACCAGGCTGAAAACATCGTGTGTAATAAAGGTGCGTAGTAGCCTCGTCTTGATTGGCGGATGTAAATAAACGGTGGAACGGCTGTAAAAGAGCCTTGCCACTGGGTAAAATCAGGATGTGCCGCGGAACCCGCTCCTCAGTCGGTCAACTTTGGAAGCGCGGGCAACGCAGGTACTATCGTCTAAAGGGCCGGGTGCGACCGGCCCTTTGCATGACTCCCTTCGCTATCCGTTACTGCTTATATTCCCGCCAGATCGAGTAGAGGTTCCGGACGATGCCGGTTACATACATCGAGAGGCGCAGGATTTCAAGAAACAAGTTCATAGGCTTCACCCCAATCGGAGATCGGAGCGTTGCCCGCAGGCGGATTCCGCGGCAGTCGTAATTCTACCTCACAGGCCGCGGCGGGAGACATCCTACCCGCCCCATGGCTTGGAGCAGTGTCGATCTAACGGGCAATCAAGCCTCTAGTTCTCTTTGAATTGAGCAAGCATCTGCCCGAAGAAGCTTAGTTCGGATGGCTCATAAATGATCGAACCGCCGTCCGCGGTCCTGTAGACCCCGCAGGGGAGGTAACGCCCGTCGGGGAGGACATAGAGGCTGGCTTCCTCCTTCAGTCCTACTGGAAATAGCGGAATTCCGTTTTCGTCCACTTGGAACTCGTCTATATTTGCGATCTTCCTCTCCATGATGCCTCCTGCCTTATTTCTTGAATGGCGCCTTAAAACAGGCAGCTCTCAATCAGCTCTTTGCCGCGCAGAGTGTCGATCCACTCCTGTGGGATGGCTTTGAGACCGTATGCCGTGCCGGCGAGGGCGCCGGCGACGGCTGCGGTGGTGTCGGTGTCGTCGCCTAGGTTGACGGCGGCAAGCACGCAATCTTCGTAGCTGTTAGTGTTGACGAAACACCAGGTGGCTGCCTTAAGCGTGTCGCGCACGAAGCCACCCGACCTGATCTCCTGCTCAGGCACGCCTTTCAGATGGAGCGCCCACGAGGGGAGCACGTCGTTCATCACATCCCTCATCAGCTCGACAAATATGATGCATGCGTCGGTCGACGTTCTGTGGGCGTGCGTAATCGCGGAGACCTTGCTGACCTCTTCGTCTGTCGCATCGGTGAACGCCAGGGGAGCGATGCGCATGAGCGATCCGTTGCCGTTGTCGCGCTCGCCGGAGCCTCCTTTGCCGGTGCGCAGGGCGCGGGCGGTCGTACCGCCGTAATCGAAAACGCCGTCGATCGTATACTCGCCACGGGCAATCCAGCTTACGAACTTGTCGCGCATGTCCGCGGTGTCGATGTGCCCGAGCTCCCTAATCGAGTCGCAGGTAGCAAGCGTCATAGATGTGTCGTCGCTCCAGGTGCCGGCGGGTTGCCCATGCGTGCCGTAGCCGATCATGTCCGTGCATTCGAACGTACCGCGGGGCCTGAACTCGTAGGGAACGCCCAGCGCGTCACCGACGGCAAGCCCATAGATGCAGTCGCGCAGTGTTGTTTTCGGTCTGTCTGTCATGGAAAGCTCCTCTTATCCCGGGTGATGTGGAGCGCCGTCGGGGGTATCGGTCGCAACGTGCCGCTACCCTTGCGCTTCGCCATTAGTCGCTTCGTTGATGGCGCGGTACTCGGCACTCAGCTCGCGCGCCAGCTCTTCCTTGCTTGGAAGATATGGCAGGTATTTGGCGGCAAACACTTGGTCGTTGTCTTCGGGCAGCGTGTACTCGACGATCGAATCGCTTTTGTCCGCGCAGAGCACGATGCCTATGGGCGGATTGTCGCCTTCGTTCATGAGCTCGCGTGTGTAGTAGTTCACATACATTTGCATCTGGCCCAGGTCCTGATGCGTAAGGTCATCGGTCTTAAGGTCGATGAGCACGAAGCAGCGCATCAGATAGTTGTAAAACACAAGGTCAATATAGAAATGGCGCCCATCAAAGGTGATGCGCTTTTGGCGCGCCTCGAAAGCGAAGCCACGGCCAAGCTCCAGCAGGAACTTCTGAAGATGCGTGATGAGCGCCTGCTCTAGATCGCTCTCGCGAAACGCAGTATCGTCCGAGAAACCTAAAAACTCCAGCACATATGGGTCGCGGATGATATCCTCGGGGCGACGAGCCGGGGCGCTCTTTTGGATTTCCTGGGTGACGGCCTCCTTGTCCTTACTGGCAAGTAGGCGCTCTCGGAACATGGTGTTGATCTGGCGTTCGAGCTGACGCGTGCTCCAGCGAGAATCGGCGCATTCGTTCATGTACCAGTTGCGAGCTTCGGGGTCAGGAATGCGTATTAACCTGCGGTAATGTGTCCAGCTCAATTCGGGACGCAGTGAGTCCCGAATTGGAAATGCAAGATAGAACTGACGCATTTTGCGCAGCTCTCTTGCTTCAAAACCTTTACCAAAATCCTTGGTAAGTCTGATTGCGAGGGCCTTGAGCAGTGCCTCTCCATACTTGGCGCGCTCCTCTCCGCCCTGCTCATCAACAATGCTCTTGCCGATCTCCCAATACGCCTCAACCATCGCAAAGTTAACGGCGGTATATGCCTTGTTGCGAGCGGCGTTGAGAATCGAGGAAACCTGCTTGTAAAAAACTTCTGGCACGATTGTCGATTCCCCGCGGTTTACCAGTTCACCCATCAATATCGCCCGACTTTCCTCTTGAGGAATGCATCTTTATTACATTTAGTTTAAAGCCTCGCGCGGACACGAATTGCTGCGTTGTCTGGCACCTTTGCATGGGGGCCTTGCGGTGACTAAAATGTGACCATAGAGACGGTTTTAGCGAACCCCACGGGGAGCGGCGCGTATGGACAACAACACTTTGCTGTTCCAGGACAAAGGTTCGGGTAGGTTTAAAGACGTCAAGATCTACCCCAACCGTATTGAGGTACTCAAGAAGGGCACTTTCGGCGGCAAGCACACCGAGATTGTCTACCTTAAGGACATCACGGGGGTCAACAGGATCAAGGGCCGCGACGTTTTCCTACGTAACAGGCTGTTGACTGCTTGTGTCTTTAGCCTGAGCAGCCGTGCGAAGGCCCAGGAATTTGTGAACGCGCTGAACATGGTGATGTAGCCGATAGCGGCGTTCGGACCAAGGTAAAAATCGGGGGCACAGAACGGTGTTCTGCGCCCCCGATTGAGTCGATGTGTCTAAAAGGCCGGCTTGCCTATTCGCTACCGTCCCCAGCGTTTTCACCGTCACTGGCAAGCATCGCCGCGCCGGCGACCGTTGTCGCCACGGCGGCGGCAGCGAGCCCGGCGGCAACGCCAGAGCCGTCGCCCGTGTCGGCGAGCTTTCCGCGCGAGCCCTTGCCCTTGTTGCCCTTACCGTTCTTATCAGCGCTGCCTGCGTTGGAACCCGTGCCGCTGCCGGTGCCAGCGCCGCCTGCACTGCCCGAGGCCGCTACGGTAAAGCTTGCGGCTCCATCGCTGGCGAGCGTGTAGTTCTGCGCCGCGTCGCCCAAGAGACCGTTCACGCGCACCCAGTACGTTCCTGCGGCAAATGTTTCGCCCTCGGCCATTGCCGTGCCCGGAGCGCCGTCCGCGTCGTGCACAAACTCGAGATGGGCTGTGCAGGCATCGGTTTCGAGCTTGCCCTCGAGTGATGCCGCAATCTTGGCGCGCACGTCTTCGCCGGCCTTAAGGCCTTCGAGTCCCTCAAAATGGGGCGTCAGCGCGCGTGGATCGATATCAATGGGCACAGAGCCCTGCAGCCCCGTAACGGTCTCGTTGCCCAGGGCGTCGACATCCACGTATTCAATGGCAAACGCATGGCCCGAAGCCGCCACGTTGAGTACGTTGCTGCTGTCGACGAGGCGGAAATGACCCTCGCCAACGGTCTTGCCGTCCTGGAGCGAGACGTCGCTCAGCGAGTTGCCGTACGTCATGCGCATGCGGGTCGGGAGGTAGTACGAAGCTGTCTGCTTGTGCTGTGTATCGTAATCGTAATTGCGCTGATAGATGCTCCGGGCCAGCGCCGCATCAACAAAGTCGGATGCGATAATGCCAATGTGCTTGAGGTAATCTGACTTTGTATCCTCGATGCCGCTGGGATTGATATACGGGCTCTTATACAGATGCTCGTTGACCACTCGTGCCGAGGTAAAAGGATTGCCTCCGTGCGACAAGCCCGTGCAGCTGGTGTAGTTGATAGACCAGCAACGCTCCTGGACTGGCACGTTGGCCCCGTCATCGTCCACGACGTCCACCTTGTTGTGCGTGCGCTCGGTCGTTTCCTTCAGCGCATTATCGACCCAGCTGAGCTTGTCGGTTCCCGTGAGTTTGTACTTGTCCTGGGCGTATACCTTGGTGCAATAGGGCTCTTTGTCGCCTGTTTCCCCCGCGGCTTCAAAGCCCCGCGCGTCTTGGACGAGACACATAGTGGTGCTGTCGGAGTGAGCCTTGATCTTGTCATCCCATTCGGTAAGGTCGAGGCCCCACGTGTGGCCGTCTACGCTGTTGCCGTCGAGCCTAAATCGACGCAGCAGGACGATCTTTCCGCGCACCTCGCCCAGCGTGGGGACGTGGCTCGACGTGTAGAACAGATCGGGGTTATCGGCCATAACTTTGGCGAAGGCCGTCGTAACACTGTCATCGGTAGCCTCGTCGTTGCCGCGCGATGCGAGCATGATAAGCGCTTCTCTCGGGTTTTCGCTCAAAAACGTTTTAAAGTACCCGATGACATCGGAGAGATGCAGATAGTACCCGTCTTTTTTGAATAGGTAGAAATCCCCGTGGCAGATACCGGGGTCGTTGCCCTTTCCGAGTCGGATATCAAAATAGCGGATTCCCTCGAGCAACTGCGTGGGAATGTAATCCTGCTGGCATTTTACTTGCGAGGATTGGGGCTCAGTGTCGTTGTCCACGCTGCAGGTGCCCGAATCGTGCGTACCCGGGATGCTCAGCTCGTCGAGGAACTTGTTGTCGTCGACGTATTTCATCCAACATGGCCCATCGACGTAGCTGCTGTACGTGATCCAGTCGAGGCTGCTAACCGTGGCATCGTTCTTTTTCATGTCGTAACCGATAAGTTCGAGCTCCCACGGAATGCTCTTACTCTTATGGCAGATCTTATTGTTGTCCTGGTCTTCGCCGTTCGATTCTATTGCCAGGTACTTAATGTCTTTTTTCTCGGTTTCTTTCTCGACCGTGCGGTCTCGGATGATATAGGTTCCGTTTGATTGGCGCTCGAACGCAAAAGCGCGGCTGGGCTTGTTGTCATACTCGCCGCCCCATACGTGGATGACCTTTCCATCTTTGTCCGAGTCGTCGTCGACCGACCAAATGCTGTAGCCCGTCTTTTTATGCTCTTCGAAATTGAGCAAGGTGCGGATAGCATACCAGTTTGTATCGTCATTCTTGGTCGTTACGTTCTCAAGGATGAGCTTGCTGGACGTGCCGTCGTTAAACAGGTGGCAGACGTTGCCGCGAACGTTGCCGTCTTGGTTGACGCTCGCGGTGCGAAAATAGCCCGCGGGGCGAAGGCGAATGACGAAATTGTCGAGGCTGTCCGACGGTGCGGGTGTGTTGTCTGCAAATGCCGCTCGCAGGGGAATGCCCGGCGCTGCGGTTTCGGGCAGGCTTGCAAGTGGTGACAACGCCGCAAGCCCTAGGCCCAGCGTAAACGCTCGGCGGCTGATGGCATGGTGTTCGGTCATGACTTCTCCATTCGCAGAGTGCGGTTATGCGATAGTTTTGGTCACTATACTGCCCAGATGTTTAAAGATGCTGGTTTAATTGTCTGCGCGGCGCAATAAATCGGTGGGCGGACGTGTTGGGGTGTTTGTCGTTTTCGTACTGTTGCCACATTTGGGGCGGTTCCGGCGTCCGGCATCCTCGCGTTCGTCAGGTGCCGGCATAAGAAAGGGAGGGTCGGTTTACCGGCCCTCCCTTAGTACGAAACGCTGGGGCACCGTCGCTTGTTTGCACTGCGCCCGTGTTTCCCGCTGCGCTCGCCAGTTGCTTAGCGCTTGATCTCGATATCGTCGAGCTTGACGTCCATGGCCTCGGTCTTGGCTTCGGCGATGTCGTCGGCAAATTCCAGAGACTTCATCATGGTCTCGACGGCGTCCTTGTGCTCCTCGACGTTGTCGATGCTCACGTATACGCTGCCGCCGCCTGCTTCGGTGAAGTACTCAGTCGTCACGCCGCCCGAGTGTGTATAGGAAGCGTTGCGCCAGGTCTTGCCGTTGTACTTGACGGGATCATTCTCGGTCCACTCAAAGTTGGCCTTCCATTTGGCCTCGTAGTCGAACAGCTCGTCAGCGTTCTTGTCAGAGTCGAAGACGGGGATGAAGCGGTCGCTGGCGTGCTCGCTCTCGGTGAACTTAAACTGGGCCCTATCGGCCGTGTCGCCTGCGACGTCCGTGATTTCGACGCCCTCGGGCACCTCGACCTTAAACCAAATGAAGTCGGTCCTCATATCCACGGCTGGCTTTTCTGCGCCGCCGCCACCGCCACTGCCGGTAGCGCCGCCGCTTCCGCCGCAACCCACCAGGGCAACCGCGGCAAAGAGACTGATGCAGAGGGTGAGAATCGCAAAGGCCTTCTTTTTCATGGTCGTGTCCTCCTCGATCTGTAACCGCCCATGGATTACCTGCCTTTACTGTACGCGTGGACGGCTCGCTAGGGTGGGCCATGTGTCCCATTCTGAGGGCTGGAATTGCGCCGACAAGTGGCAATATGCGCGGGTCCAAAAGAGGGGAGGGCCGATGCTGTCGGCCCCCCCCGGGTTGGGCGCCCGTTGTTTTAATGGGCGCATGCGCGCTGGTGCGCGTAGGCGCGTGCGGGTGTCCCGTTACTTGATCTCGATGCTCGAAATCTCGACTTCGCGTGCCTCGGAAACTGCCTCTGCCATGTCATCGGGGAACTCGATGGAGTTGAGGAGCGCCTCGGCTTCTTTCTTGTGCTGGTCGAAGTTCGAGATGAGGACGTAGACGCTTCCCGGCTCAACGTCGGTAAAGAGGAGGGTTGTGATGCCACTGTTGTCCTCGTACGTTCCGACGAGCCACGTCCTGCCGTTATACTCGACGGACCCGCCATCCTTCCACTGGAACGTATCCCCCTTCTTTTCCGCCTGGTCGGCGTGGGATTCCTCGGCAGTCAGCGCTTTTTTCCAAACGGGGATAAAACGATCGGCCGAGGCGTTCTCGTCTTCGGGGAAGGTGAGCTGGACCCTGTCGGCATTCTTGCCGGCGGAGTCGCTTACGCCGACGCCCTCGGGCATCTCGACCTTAAACCAGATAAAGTCGGTCTTCTTGGCGACGGGGGTCTTTTCCTTGCTCTCGCTCTTGGAGGCGCTGCTGCCGCCCGATGCGCTCCCGCCGCAGCCGACAAGGGCAAACGCGGCAAAGAGGGCGATGCAAAGGGAAAGGATCGATAGGGTCTTTTTCTTCATGGTGGCGTCCTCCTTGTCTGCCAGGGACATCGTGTGCCGCGGATCGCTGGGGCGGCGGTTGCGCGTGCACATGATGACTTTGTTTGCTGTGCGGTGATTCCTCCATTCGTCGTCCGGTGCCGTGATGAGCTTGCCCCAACATAGGGCTCCTTACCTATATGTATGCCCCAGTTGCCGCTGCCCGGAAGTCTCGAAAGGTGGGCCATGTGTCCCATGTTTGCGGTGCCGACGCCTATCGTTTGTCATAGAAATCCGCGATGGCCAGGTGCGCTGACGCTTATGTACTTATGGGCTAGACTTAGCACCATTATGTGATCGATGCGGTCGGTCGGCGGTTTCCACCCGACCGATGTATATGACTTGAAGGTGCATGCGTATGAGCCAAGAGATGATGGACAAGACCTGCCGCGGGTTTGCCGAGGCGCTTGCCGCGCGCGAGCCGGTTCCCGGCGGTGGCAGCGCGAGCGCCTTTGTGGGCGCGCTGGGCGCCTCGCTGTGCGGAATGGTTGCCCGCTACGGTGCGACTAATCCCGCGCTTGCTGATCGTGCGGATGACCTGACGCGCGCGTTTGCCCAGGCTGATGAGCTGGCCCAGGAGCTTGTCGAGTTGGTTTCCGAGGACGTTCGTGCCTACAGGCGGGTGTCCGCGGCGTACGGTATTCCGCGTGACGATCCGGCTCGAGCGACCGTGATTCAGGATGCGCTGCATGTGGCCGCTATGCCGCCGTATCGCATTATGGATGCCTGCGGGCGTGCGCTGGCGCTGCTCGAGGACATGGCCGACAAGGGTTCGCGTCAGCTGCTGTCCGATGTGGCGTGCGGCGCCGTGTTCTGCCGTGCCGCTATGCAGGGCGCGAGCTTGACGCTCTTTGCGAACACCACGTCTATGAAAGATCGCGTTCGTGCCGAGGAGCTCGAGACGGCGTGTGATGAGCTGCTCGACACATGGTTGCCGCGCGCCGATGCGCTGGCGCGCCGCGCCGCCGACGCTGCAAGGAAGAGAGGATAGCCATGGCTGAGCTACTGAAGGGTGCTCCTGTTGCTCGCGCGCTGACCGAGGAACTTGCTGTTCGCTGTGCCGCTTTGCGTGAGCGCGGCGTTGTGCCGACGCTCGCCATCGTTCGCGTGGGCGAGCGCGAGGACGACCTATCCTACGAGCGCGGTGCGCTCAAGCGCTGTGAAAAAGTGGGGATTGAGGTTCGTCGCATTTTGCTTCCCGCCGATGTTTCGCAGGACGAGCTGTTGACGGCCATCGAGGACATCAATACCGATTCGGCTGTCCATGGCTGTCTGATGTTCCGCCCGCTGCCCGCCGGCCTTGACGAGAACGCCGTCGCCGCAGCGCTCGATCCCGCCAAGGACGTTGACTCCATGACGCCGGCTTCGCTGCTCACCACGCTTTCGGGGCGCGGTGAGGGTTTTGCCCCCTGCACAGCCGAAGCCGTGCTTGCTTTGCTGGATCATTATGGCGTTGAGCTGGATGGAGCTAAGGTTGCTGTGGTCGGGCGCTCGCTGGTGATCGGGCGTCCTGTTGCTGCCATGCTTACGGCGCGCAATGCGACCGTGACGACGTGCCATACGCATACGCGCGACCTTGCTGCCGAGTGCCGTGCGGCTGATATTGTGGTTGCCGCCGTTGGACGCGCGCGCACGATTGGCGTGGATGCCGTTCGCGAGGACCAGACGATCATTGATGTGGGCATTAACTGGGATGAGGACGCTGGCAAGCTGGTGGGTGACGTCGATTTTGTTGCCGCGGAGCCGGTTGTTGGTGCCATCACCCCCGTGCCGGGCGGCGTGGGCGCCGTGACAACGGCGATTCTCGCCAAACACGTGATCGAAGCGGCCGAGCGCGCATCGAAATAGGCGTTTTGGGCTGTTTGAGGGGTTAGTTCTATACCCCGTGGACAAAAAATGCCAAATATGAGTACTGTTGCCAAGATAGTCACATATATTTTAGGTCAAATAGGCTCTCTAACGATATTTATTATCGTTAGAGAGCCTATTTTATTGGACCTATGAGGAATTAAATCATCTAATTTCTGAACAAATGTAGACTTTCGACACCCATACGTAGCAAAATTGCTGTTACTAAATTGGTGACAGTACTCATATTTGGCATTTTTTGACCACAGGGGTTGCCAGCGCCGTGTTTTCGCCCTTTTTGCGCCGAAGCGATACACTGTTGCCGTTTGATTTCTTCGCTCAAGGAGGATGCGCATGCCGTGCACAACGATTTTGGTTGGTAAGAACGCGAGCTACGACGGGTCGACGCTGGTCGCCCGCAACGAGGACTCGTCCAACGGGGTGTTTGAGCCCAAGCGCATGCGCGTGGTACATCCCGACGAGCAGCCGCGCGTCTACACGAGCGTCTTGAGTCACCTGACCGTTGAACTGCCCGATAACCCCATGCGCTACACGAGCGTCCCCGATGTTGTCCCGGGCCACGGCATCTGGGCCGAGGCCGGTTTCAACGAGCTCAATGTTGGCATGTCCGCAACCGAGACGCTCACCACCAATGAGCGCGTTCGCGGCGCCGACCCGCTCGTGGACTACGTGCCCACCAAGGGCAACGAAGGCGAGGATGGATACGTTCCGGCGCAGCCCGGTGGCTTGGGCGAGGAGGACATGGTGACCCTTGTCCTGCCGTACGCCAAGTCCGCCCGCGACGGCGTTCGTATCCTGGGCGACCTGCTCGAGCGCTACGGCACCTACGAGAACAACGGCATCGCCTTTAGTGATGTGGACGAGATCTGGTGGCTCGAGACCATCGGTGGTCACCACTGGATTGCCAAGCGCGTGCCTGACGACGCCTATGTGACCATGCCCAACCAGCTGGGTATCGACAGCTTTGACCTGGATGACGCCGAGGGCGCCCAGGCCGACCACATGTGCTCCGCCGACTTGCGCGCCTGGATGGCCGAGTGGCATCTGGACCTGACGCTGGACGTCGAGGGCGACGGCCCGGCTGCGGTCTTTAACCCGCGCGAGGCCTTTGGCTCGCACAGCGACAGCGACCACGTCTACAACACGCCGCGCGCGTGGTACATGCAGCGCTGTCTCAACCCCAGCGACGTGTGGGATGGCCCCGACGCCGACTACACGCCCGAGAGCGACGATATCCCCTGGAGCCGCGTGCCCGAGCGCAAGGTGACCATCGAGGACATCAAGTACGTACTCTCGAGCCACTACCAGGGCACGGAGTACGATTGCTACGGTAGCAAGGGCACGCCCGCTACGCGTGGCGCATATCGCCCCATCGGCATCAACCGCAACAGCCAGCTCGCCGTGTTGCAGCTGCGTCCCTATGCGCAGCCGGCCTATCGCGCCGTGCAGTGGATGGCGTTTGGCTCCAACTCGTTTAACGCGCTGGTTCCGCTGTACGCCAACGTCGAGACCATGCCCGAGTACTATGCCGACACGCAGGCTCGCGTGACGTCCGAAAACTTCTACTGGGCCAACCGCCTGATCGGCGCGCTGGCTGACGTCCGCTTCCATGAGTGCGGTCGCGCGGTCGAGGATTATCAGGAGAAGGTCGGTGGCATGGGCCACAAGCAGATCCATGACATCGACGCTGCCGTAGCCGTTCTGCCCGAGGCCGAAGTGCCTGCCGAACTTGCACGCGCCAACGAGGAGTTTGCCGAGCGTGTTCGCGTGGAGACCGATGCTCTACTGGGCAAGGTGCTCTACACCACGAGCTGCGCCATGAAGAACTCTTTTGCGATGAACGACAACGTGAGGTAAGGGTTTCCCGTCGATCGAATAGCGCTAAAACGCTTTGTCGCTTTCGCTCAATCTTGGGTACAAGAACGCCAATGCAGTTGTTTGTGATTGGAGACAACCATGGTTATGAAACTCGATCAGCTTGTTAACGGCGCCATTAACGTGGGCTTTGGCGCTGCCGCCGTTGCTGTCGAAGGCGGCAAGAAGGTCCTCGACGACCTTAACACCAAGGGCGAGCAGGTCCGCAAGGACACCGCCACCCCCGATATCGCCCGCAGCGTGTCCGATATGTTCGAGCAGGCCGGCGGTACCATCTCCGATCTGACCGAGCGTCTGGGCATGCAGGGCGAGACCGCGGCCCAGCGCGTGCTCGACGAGCTCATACTTGCCCGCGTCCGCGTTATGACCGCCCCCGAGCGCACGGCCTTCCTGGCCCATGTGCGCGACATCGTCGATTCGGTCGAGGACAACGTGACTTCGGTGCCCGTTGAGTCCGTTGAGCCCGACGATGCGAAGGATACCGAAGAGGCCGAGTAGCAGCGCAGATGGCAGATTCCACCACCGATTACAACAATCTAGATCCCTTGGGTGACGAGGCGGCGGTTGTCGATGAGGTCGACGCCGCCGTCTCGGGCGCTCGCAAGAAGCCGCGCGCTGTCGATATGGTGCCCGAGGAGCCCGACGCGATGGCGCCGGACGAGGAATACCAGCTCACGCCGGCGGGTCGTCGCGAACGCATTGGGCAGATTGTTCGCCTGGTCAAAAAGTACCGCGTGTGGGATAACCTCACGCCGGTTCGTTTGCGCCGCCTGCTCGAGGAACTCGGCCCCATGTTCGTCAAGATGGGGCAGATTTTGGCCAACCGGTCCGAGATTCTGCCGCAACGCTTTTGCGACGAGCTGCGTCGTCTGCGCTCCGACGTGGAACCGGTGCCGTACGAGGTCGTACTCAGTTGTCTGGAAGAAGAATACGGCCTGCGCCTGGGGGAGATGTTCGATGCGATCGACCCCAACCCGCTCGGTAGTGCGTCGCTCGCGCAGGTGCACCGCGCTCGTCTGGTGACGGGCGAGGACGTGGCCGTCAAGGTGCAGCGCCCCGGTGCGCAGCAGGTTATGGCACAGGACATCGATATCATCCGCTCGGTGGTGCGTATCGTTTCCAAGTTCGTCAACACCGATCAATTCGTTGACCTGCACGGCGTAGTCGAGGAGTTGTGGACCTCGTTTCGCGAGGAGACCAACTTTTTGGCCGAGGCCAAAAACCTCAACGACTTCTACGAGTTCCATAAGAGCGTTCATGGCGTGACGTGCCCTAAATCCTATCTGGACCTGTGCACCGAGCACGTGGTGGTTATGGACTACGTCGACGGCATTTCGATTGCCGATCCTGAACGCTTGGTGGCCGAGGGCTATGACTTGGAAAAGATCGGTGCCGCGATTGTCGAGGACTACTCGACGCAGGTGCTCGACGACGGCTTTTTCCATGCCGACCCGCATGCGGGAAACATCATTCTCAAGGACGGCATCGTTTACTTTATCGACTTGGGCATGGTCGGACGCATGTCGAGCCACGATCGTGGCATCGTTAAGGACATGATTTTCGCCGTGGCCGAGGGTGACGTGCCCAAGCTCAAGGATTCGCTCATGCGCTTCGCCGTGACGCGTGGCGACTCGGCCGAGCTCGATCATTCGGCCTTTTTGTCCGATCTTGACTTCATCGTGGCTGACTTTGCGGGCCTCGACCTTAAAGACCTGGATATCGGCGAGTTTTTGACCTCGCTGCTAAACCTGGCGCGCAAAAACGATGTTGAGCTGCCGAGCGTGGTGACGATGTTCGCGCGCGGCATGGTGACGCTCGAGGGTTTGTTGACCGAGTACATGCCCAACGTCAACATGATCCAGATCATCCAAACCCACATTAAAAACGAGAAAAGCACCTATGCGCGCGTGCGCGACATGGGGCGCGATCTTGCCGCGAGCAGCTATCGCGCGGCGAAGGGCTCACTCGAGGCGGCTGAGTACCTGGGGCTGGCTTCGCGCATGCTTACGCGCGGCCAGCTTAAGGTGAACACGCAGATCATGAGCAGCGATAAGGCGCTGCGACAGCTGGGCGGAATTATCGACCGCATGTCGATGGCTATCGTTATCGCCGGCCTGTTTATCGGTTCGTCGGTGGTGTACTACGCACGCATCGAGCCGGTTGTGTTTGGTATCCCGGTCATTGGCTTTATGGGCTACGTGAGCGCGCTGGTGCTGGCGCTTATGCTGGGCCGCAATATCTGGCTCAACAGCCACGGCGGCAAACACTAGAGGCTGCGACCGTCACCGCATTTTCCTATCGCAAACAATAGCTTTTACCTTGGGCTTCGCCTGTGTGCGGGGCCCTTTTGCGTGATACCATTTTGACGGTAATAATCGATGGCCTAGATGGTGGTGCGGAGACGCACGAATGCGCGGTTTTCCTGCGCGTTTGGGAGAATCGGGGTGCAAGTCCCCGGCTGTACCAGTAACCGTAATTCCTCTTGGCTCGGGATGTTCGCGTCGCAGATCGGACGGCGCGCCTGAGCCGTTAAGGTTAAGTCGGATCGCCTCCCATCTTGCATGCGGCTGCGGCGTATGCCGCCGGTGTGCATAGGGCTCTGGAGGGAAGGGAACCCCGATGGGGGAACTCGAGCGCAACATGCGCGATGACGTGGGGCAGTCTCAAGGCAATGCTCCAAGTACAGACAATGGGGGACAAATGGATATGTTTGAGGACGAGCGCGAGCGCGCCTCGATGCATCGCCGTGGCGCGATTGCACGCGGTATAGCCAAGCGCGGCCTGGTGGCATTCCTGGCCTTCGCGATGGCCTTTGGCACCACGCCGGCTCAGCTGTGGGCCGAGGGCGCCGAGGGCATTGCCGAGGCTGTGGCTCAGGCTACGACGCCGGGCGAGGACGCAGCGCTTGCGGGCGGTGCCGCTGAGCAGAGCGGCGCCGAGGTTTCGGATTCTGGGAGCGCGCCTGCAGCTAGTGCCGCCGCAACAAAGGCAGCAACTGGCGACGAAGGCTCGGCGACGGGGGAGAGCCCTGCCGCGAGCGAGCAGTCTTCAGCGGCATCCGCTGGCCAAGCAGAATCTGCCGCCGCGGCTGCCGTTCAGACAGAGAACCCGACAGAAACCGGCGATGTCGCCAAGAAGCAGGTCGAGGTCTCGTTCTCGATTATCGGCACCGATGCCGACGGCAAGGCTCAGACCTGGGTGGCACCTACGCAGCTCAAGCTCGACGAGGGCGCGACGGCTGCGGATGCCTTCATTAAGCTGCAGGAGAAGACGGGCTTCAAGGCGAAGTACGAACCGAACACGGCATACGGTTTCTACCTCGAAAGCATCACATCCCCGAGCGATGGTCGCACGCTTGCCTACGATCCGACGACTTATGCCTTCTGGCAGCTGTTCGTCGACGGCGCGTCTTCCTCGGTTGGCGCGAGCAGCGTCAAGCTCACCCAGGGGCAGAAGATTGAGTTTGCCTATACGGCTGGTAGCTCGTCCCCTGTCGTTAAGGACCAGGTTGCCGCAAATGTGACCGTCATTGGTCGCGATGCCCAGGGCAAGACTCAGACTTGGGTCGATAATGCGCAGTATGTGGTGACGTCCGGTTCGAGCGCGCTTGATCTTACGAAGGTCGCACTCGAGGCGAACGACATTGACGCCGTTGCTGCGGGCTCCTTCATTCTGAGCCTTAAGTACAACGGTGTTGAGCTGGGTACGCCCCAAGATTATTCGACCTATTGGCAGCTGTTCATCAACGGCAAGTCGAGTGACTATACGGCGGACAATGTCACCATCCATGCCGGCGATACCGTCACGTGGTTCTACGGTGGCTGGGGCGACAAGTTGCCCTCTGATTCCGTCCATGCTTCCGTTCAGGTCCTCGGTAAGGACAAGGACGGCAAGCAGCAGGTTTGGGCCTCGACGGGCCAGACGAGTCTCAAGGCGGGCTCTACTGCCAAGGATCTCCTCGAGCAGACCGGCCTTACTCTCGATGCTGGCGAATCGTCTTGGGGCTGGTTCCTTAACGGCATTACTTCGCCGTTCGATGGTAAGTCCTATGGCTGGGATGCTGCGACCAATAGCTATTGGCGCTTCTACGTAAATGGCAAGTTCGCCGACGTTGGCGCCGGTGCCTATGAGCTCCAAGAGGGTGACGCCGTCACCTTTATGTATGGTGCTGACGCCGATGCCCTTCCTGGCCAGGTTCTTGGTTCTGTCGATGTTATCGGTCCCGATGTCAACGGCAACAATACTCGCTGGGGCTCGGCAAGCAACGTTTCTCTGCCCGAAGGCTCTACGGCTCAGGATTTCATCGAGACGGTTCTGAAGGCAAAGCGCGTTGATTACAAAGCCTCCCAGAGTGGTGCATACTGGTTCCTCAATTCCGTTACTTCGCCGTTCGATCACAAGCCGTACGTCTGGGATGCTGCGACCAATAAATATTGGCACCTGTATATCAATGGAGAGCCCTCCTTACTCTGCGCCAATCAGATTACGCTCAAGAGCGGCGATAAGGTTACGCTTGCCTATACCACCGACGATTCGGCCATGCCCGATCCCGACAAGATTGTCGTGGACCCGAGCGCGACGACTCCTGATTGGGATGCCGAGTGGGCCGGCTACGGCAACAGCGGCAACGGCTCGACCGTAACGGATGCCAAGACGCCTGCGCAGGCCGCCGGTCTTAAGTGGGCCTTCGATTGGAAGGCCGAGTCTGGTCAGCAGTATGCCAACTGCAGCGAACCTGTCATCGCTAACGGTTTTGTGTACATCGCGACCGAGAACGAGCTCATTAAGATCGATTCGTCCACGGGCAAAAAGGTTGCCTCTGCGCCGCTTGCCTCCAAGGTGAGCTATACCTCTCGTCCGATTTATACCAATGGCCTTATCATCGTTCCGCTCAACGGCGGTGCGGTCCAGGCGATTACTGCAGACAAGCTGATCTGCAAGTGGCTGACGCCCGGTTTGACGGACTTGACGCAGAGCTCCTGCACCGTCGTTTCGGACGGCGAGTACGTCTATGTAGGCTCGGTCGATATTTCGTATGATGAGAACTACAACGCGACCTACGGCAACGGCTCCTTTGCACGCATTAAGATTGCCACGGGCGAAGTTTCTTGGCAGAACATCGACCCTACCGAGGGCTATTACTGGACTGGTGCGGCTTTGACGGATAAGTATGCCATCGTTCCTACGAGCGCGGGTACGCTTAAGTGCATTGATAAGACGACGGGCGATGTCGTTTCGACCATGGAGCTCGGCGCTGTCGCAAATGCCGATTGCATTGCCGATCCGTCCAATGGTTCGACCTTCTATCAGATGACGCACGACGGAAAGCTCCATGTGATTTCGCTTTCGGCGAAGGGTGTGCTGAGTGCACAGAAGACGGTTGATCTGGGCCTTACGAATAATCTGAGCGCCCCTGCGGTGTCTGGTGACAATCTAATTGTCGGCGGACAGACGGCTACGGGCTCTGCTCTGGTTCTCTATAACCTGAAGACGGGTAAGACCACGATGGTCGCTGCTGCCGACGGCAAGGCGCTGCCGGCTGGCCTCAACGGTATTGCTGCTACTCCGCTGGTGAGTGTTCAGGGCGGCAAGACCTATGTGTACTTCACCGTTAACAGCGCGGATAGCAAGGATTACGTCAACTACTCTGCTGGTGGTGGCGTGTATCGCTATACGCTCGGCGATGCAGAGGCGACGCAGATTTATGATGCGGCTGGCCATTACCAGTACTGTGACTCTCCGGTCATTGCCGATGCATCTGGCAACCTGTACTACATCAATGATTCGGGTACGCTGTTTAAGCTCGGGGCCGTTGAGTCTTGGACGGTTGCCTTTAATTCCAACGGCGGGTCTGCTTGCGACACTAAGTTTGTTGCTACGGCCGACGGCAAGCTGGTCAAGCCGGCCGATCCGACGCGCGATGGCTACACTTTCGGCGGTTGGTTCACCGATGAGGCTTGCACGCAGGCGTATGACTTTAGCACGCCGGTAACGGCCGACCTGACGCTGTATGCCAAGTGGACCAAGAATGCCGTTAACCCTGGCGGTAATGGCGGTTCTGGCACTAATGGTGGCAACGGTGGCGCTGGCAACGGTTCCGGTGCTGGCACGGGCACGGGTTCCGGCTTCGGCACGAAGGGCCAGCAGGCCGGCGGCGCTATCGCCCCGGGTCATAAGCCGACGACCAAGACGACGGTGTCGACCAAGACCGAGACCAAGGACAACAAGTCCGACAAGAAGGACACCGATAAGTCTGATAAGAAGGACGAGAAGAAGTCTGACAAGAAGTCTGACAAGAAGGACAACAAGTCCGACAAGAAGTCCGATTCCAAGTCTGATACGGGTGCTGCTTCCACGACCACTGCTAAGAAGTCCTCTAGTGCTTCCGAGCAGGAGACTGGCACCAACCCGCTCGCCATTGTTGGCGTTGCCGCCGGCGTCATCGGTCTCGCCATCGTCGGCGTGTTCGTGTTCACCAAACGTCGGTAGGTGAGGGCTGTGTCCAATAAATCCAAGGACGCTGACCCCAAGCAACCAGATTCCTCGTTTATCCAGCTTGATGATGCAAAGCAAAAGGGCGCCGCTTCGGCGGCGTCCGCCCCACGGCGTAAAGCGCTCCTTGGCGTTCTGACTGCCGCGTGCGCCATTCTGATCGTCGTCTCGCTGGGCTTCGTCCATCCTTCCGAGAGCGGCGCCTGGTCCATCGACTGGATCATTCAGACCGTGACGGGGGAGAGCGTCGTCACCAAGGACACCAAGGCGTCTGGCTCGACTACGACTTCGGGCGAGGCCAGTTCCGAGAGCTCCAAGTCATCGAATGATGCAAAAGACGAGTCCAAGGGTTCGAACGACGCCAAGGACGATTCCGAGTCTTCGGACAAGGAATCGAATAAAAGCTCGGATAGCAAGAAGTCTGGAGATAAATCCGCTGCCCAGAATACGGGAGCCGGCGATACTTCCAATGTGTCTGGTGGTGCTTCTTCGGGCGGCGGTCAGTCGTCTGATGGAGCCTCCAGCTCTAATGGTGGAAACGCCTCCTCGGGCGGCCAGAGCGGCTCGCAGGAGTCCAGCTACATAACAGTGACGGTTTCGGTCACATCGAGCGCTGTGGGCAATCCTGTGTCTTCTGGTGGCACCTTTACCTTTAACGAAGGCGCTACCGTCTACGATGCCCTGTGCGCGCTGGGCCTTTCTGTCAACGCACATGGCTCGTCGTACGGCACGTATGTCTCCGCGATTGGTGGTTTGGCCGAGAAACAGTACGGCGGCACGAGCGGCTGGATGTACTCCGTCAACGGCACAACGCCCATGACGGCCTGCAGCAACTACGTTCTCTCCAACGGCGACAACGTGGTCTGGTATTACGTTACAGGCTAGAGGCTTCGACATAGCGCGCCAGACGGGCGGTTCGGACAGACATCCGGGCCGCCCGTTTTTCATGCGAATGGGATTGGGTCGCCGGGTCTCTCGGCAAACAAAAAACCGGTTGGAATGGGAATTCCAACCGGTTATACATTCAAGCAAATAGCGAATCGACTACGACCGTGCGCCCTCGAGGAAGAAGCGGCGGCTGAAGTAGTTGTACCAGGTGACGAGGAACGTGGCGATAGCCTTCATGGCCTGGTAGCCGATGCTCAAAAACGTGACGCCCACAAACATGTACAGGTCGTTGAGGCCCAGGCCGATCACCGACAGGATGGTGAAGATCGTGAACTCGCGCTTGCGGCTCATGCCCTCGCGATGGTCGAACACGTACTTCATGCTGAGCCAGTAGTTGACCACGACGGACGTGGTAAACGAGACCGTGGTGCTCATCAAAAAGTCGAGGTGAAACAGCTCGACGAGCGCAATGAGCATACCCCAGTCGATGCCAAAGGAGATAAGACCCACGACAGCGAACTTGAGGAACTGCTTGGTATGAGGTTGTGCCAGTGCCTTGCGCACGTAATCACATCCAATGCGTTGATGAATCGAGCAGAGGATACTTTAGAGCTTTTGCAAGGGAAACGTAAGGTCCTTGCCAAGAACTATACGAACTCGCCAAATTTTCAAGAGCTTATCCGCAAACGTTGAAAATTTGCCCGTAAACGAGCAATGCCCACGAACAACACAGCGCTCGACGCGCGTCATCCGTGGGCATTGTAAAGCTGTAAGGTTGCGAGTTACTTGGTCTCATCGCCTTCCAGGAAGATCTTTCGGGTCACAAAGTTGTAGACCATGACAAGCGCGGTGGCGCAAATCTTGGCGATATTGGCCTCGAGCCCCAGGCCGGCGTTGAGTGTCAGCACGATACCGTCGTTGAGTGCCAGGCCGATCACGGACAGCACGACAAAGATGATGAACTCGCGGCGGCGGCTCATGCCTTCCTTGTGCGCAAACACGTATTTCATGCTTGCGAGGTAGTTAAAGATGAGTGAGATGATAAAGCCGCTGGTGTTGGCGATTAGGATGTTGAGGCCCAGACCGTAGTGGAGCAGATTCATAATGCCAAAGTCGATAACCGTGGCAATGACGCCGACGACGCCAAACTTCATGATCTGCGCAAGGAGCTTTTGCATGGTACCTGCCTTATGGTGGCGCCGGGGCGCCGCGGGGATGACAAACTCAGCAAGTTTAGCCAATCCCCGCGGGTGGGGCTAGGCGCGCTCCTCGATAGCACCGTTTCTATATGCATCGAGCAGCTGGCGCAGGTCCTGGATCTGGCTGCGGATCTTGGCTCCGGAATCGGTGTCGCTCACCATGCGGCGACGGTCTGCTTGGTCAAAACGGTTGGTCTCGCTCTCGATGTCCACGTTGCGTGTGAGTGCCTCGGCAACCGTCGTAAAGGCCCGGTGCGACTTGAGGCGGCAGCCGCGCGAGCTCGAGATGAGCGTATAGCCGGCGATACCCGTCTTGGGATGGTAAGCGCGGCAGAAGCCGCCATCGATGACCAGCAGCTTGCCCTCGGCGCGGATGGGCTGCTCGCCCTTGGTGGTTTTAACGGGCGTGTGGCCGTTGATGATGTGACCGGTCGGTGAGCATGCCATGGGCGCGACGCTAAACTCGCGCATGATGTCATCGCAGACCGAGGGCGACTTGGTAAGCGTAAAGTACGGGTCCATCGGCTCGACCCAGGTGCTCTTATCGGCGATATAGGCGCGCTCAAAGGTGCGCACCAGGCGTCCGCTGGCGGGTGAGTTAAAGCCAATCCACAGGTACCACATCCAGTCGAGAGCGTCGCGGTCGCCCACGCGCCAGGCGCGGCGGGCGATGTGGTCGCAAAAATCGAGATAATCGCGGCCAGCGTGCCAGGTGCCCAGGCAGTTCATGCTGCTAAAGGTGCCGTCTTCGTTGAGCGGCACGCAGCCATGGAACAGCAGGTTGCCGTTGGCGACCTTGTACATCGAGCCGTGGGAATAGAGGAAATCGATATGGCGATGCAGGTGATCGGCGGTGACAAACTCGGACACGAGCTTGTCGATGATGTGCTGCTCCTGAGACGTGAGCGTATAGGGGTCCGTCGGGTCGACGGTGGGGAAGTCGTTGGTCGTGAGCGGCCACACGCTGCCGTCGGCGAGCGTGACCGTGCCGGTGTCGTGGTCGATCTTGTCGAGTAACAGGCGGTCGGTCATGTCGAACTCGGGATGGCGCTGGATAATCTGACCCTCGAGCTTAAAGAGCAGCACGTTGATGGCCTTGATCAGCGGGGTGATGGACTCACCGGCGGTGTAGGTGGCATCGGCAAAGGCGACAAGCTCACGCAGCGAGATGCCGTAGTCGTTCTCCAGGATCTCGTAGTTGTCGTAGCGTAGGTTGTTGCGCAGCACCGTGGCGATGCAGGCGGGCTCACCGGCCGCAGCGCCCATCCACAGCAGGTCGTGGTTGCCCCACTGGATGTCGAGTGAATGGTAGGTGAGCAGGCGGTCCATAATCTTGGCCGCGCCGCCACCGCGGTCGAAGATGTCGCCCACCAGGTGCAGGTGGTCGACGGCCAGGCGCTTGATGAGCGAGGCAAGCGACTCGATAAAGTCGTCGGCGCTTGCGGTCTCCAGGATGGACTCCACGATGCGCTCGTGATAGCGCACGCGATAGTTGTTCTCGTCCGGGTGCGTGTGCAGCAGCTCGTCGATGATATAGGCGTAGTCGCGCGGGATGGCCTTACGCACCTTGGAGCGCGTGTAGCGGCTTGAAAGCGAGCGCGCGACCATGATGAGCTGGTCAAGCATCGTCTTGTACCAGGTGGGCGAGTCCTCGCGCTGGCTGCGGACCAGGTCGATCTTCTCGCGCGGGTAGTAGATGAGCGTGCACAGCTCGCCCTTCTCGTCAAAGGAGAGCGTTTCGCCAAAGATTTCGTCGACATGCTCGCGCACGACGCCCGAGCAGTTGTTGAGGATGTGCATAAAGGCTTCGTACTCGCCATGCACGTCGCTCATAAAATGCTCGGTGCCTTTGGGTAGGTTGAGGATGGCCGAGAGGTTGATAATTTCGGTAAATGCGGATTGTTCGGTGGGGAACTGTCTCGACAGCAGGCGCAGATACTTGAAGTCTTGCGGATTGCGATCGAATGCGACCATGAAACACCTTCCGATAGGGCTGGTAAAACTGATAAACAGTGTCAAACGTTTATCAGTATGCGCCGCTTTTGTTTCGATTGGGGATGGGCGGCCGAATTGTTAGCCGAACGGTTTGGTAAATCGATTTAGTGGAGGTAGATATGGCGGTTGAGTGGAGACGATAGAGGGTGTTTTCTCAGATATTTATGCGTGGGGTCGGTGGAAACGATGGTGGTAAAGATGTTCGCTATTTTTGGTTCGATTTGGTAAATAGTGGACATATGTACCGTATGTAGGCTCACTGTGCGATAATTTGCGCAGCAATGAGTAAGGAGCCTCATATGAGTGATTTTGTCCTGACCTGTGAATCCGCCGCCGATCGAACTCGGGAGTTCTTTGAATCGCGCAATATCCCTGTCGTGTGTTTTCATTACGAGATCGACGATGTTGTCTATACGGACGATCTGTATCAGTCGATTACGCCGGACGAGTTTTTTGCCCAGATTGCCGCAGGCGCCATGCCCAAGACGTCTCAGGTGAGCGTGGGTGAGTACGAGGAGTTTTGGGAGCCGCTTGTTGCCGAGGGTAAAGACGTGCTGCACCTGACGTTGTCGTCGGGTATTTCGGGTACGTATGGCTCGGCTTGCGTTGCGGCGCAGATGCTCGCGGATCGCTATCCCCAGGGCGGCAAGGTGCGCGTCATCGATTCGCTGGCGGCGTCTTCGGGCTTTGGCCTGCTGGCGGAAAGTGCCGCCGACGTGCGCGATAGCGGGGCTTCACTCGACGAGACGGCTGCCTGGATCGAGGAGCACAAGCTCAACCTGCACCACTGGTTCTTCTCGACCGATCTGTCGAGCTACCTGCGCGGCGGTCGCATTTCGGCTGCGAGCGCGATCATCGGCACGGCGCTTAAGATTTGCCCACTTATGACGGTCGATTGCGAAGGTAAGCTGTCGCCACGTGAGAAGATTCGCACTAAGAAGCGCGCGATTTCCGAGATGGCTAAGACCATGATGGCACACGTGCAGGACGGTGCGGATTATTCGGGTAAGTGCATCATGTCGCACTCGGCGTGCCGCGAGGATGCCGAGGCAGTTGCGGCGCTGATTGAGGAACAGGTTCCGCAGCTTAAAGGCAAGATTGAGATCAATAACATCGGTACTCTGATTGGCTCGCATACCGGACCTGGTACGGTGGCGCTCTTCTTTATGGGCGACAAGCGCGTGGATTAGTTTGCCCCATCACATCGCTGCATGATTACTCAAACAAAAACGGCCCGCCTCACGTTTGTGGGGCGGGCCTTGCTGTTGGGGTTAGCGTTTCTTTCCGCGGAAGAAGAAGCCGTGCAGTGACGGCTTGAGGCCGCGGTTGGCGCGATGCTCCTCGACGCGCTCGTGGATCGAAGCGACGCGCTCGATGACTTCGTCGGGAATCGGCACGTCGGGATTCATGTTCTCGACCTGGCTGACCTCGGCGGCGGAGACCTGGTCGATAATGGGCACATCGTCGTGCGAGATGACAGGTGTGGCGTCTACCTTCATCTTGCGATAACGCTGCATCATGTCGGTCTGTAGCTGCTGGGCCGAAGGCGGCGTCCAGATGATGGCGTTGGCGCCGGCGGCGATGGTCTCGCGGATGCTCTCTGGCGTCTTGCCGCCCGGCGCGATGAGCGGCAGGTTGGGATAGTGCTTGCGCAGCTCGCGTAGGACCTGGGGCGTGTTCTTGCCAGCGGCGATGTTGAGAATCTTGGCTCCAGCGCGCACCTTGGCGTGGGCATCGTCGTCGCAGCGAACGACCGTAGCGATGACGGGGATGTCGGCGATGTTGGTGATGTGCTCGACCATCTCGGCAGTAGCGGGGGAGTTGACCACGCAGCCCGCCGCGCCCTGCATCTCGGAGACGGCTGCCATCTGCACGGAGCGCTTACCGGTCGTAGTTCCGCCGCCCACGCCTACAAAGACCGGGCACTCGGCGACGGTCAGCAGCGCCTGCGTAATGGCGGGCTGCGGCGTGAAGGGGTAAACGGCAAAGACGGCATCGGCGTTGGAGTTGCGGATGACCGCGACGTCGGTGGTGTAGATGAGCGATTTGATACGACGGCCGAAGAGCGTGAAGCCGCTGGCCTCCTCAATCTCGTCAGGCATGCGAAGGGCCGCCTTGCGCAGGCGCCCGTCGATGGGCAGCGGCTCCATGGGAAGCAGTCCGTTGGGGGTCACAGCTACCTGGGGTTCGGTGAACTCGTCTGCGAGCTCGACCTCGGAGAAATCGACCGAGGCGACAATGTCCTCGTGAACCTCGGCGGGCACATCGATGGGGGCTTGGTCGTTTGCCGCGGCAGGCGTGTCGAAAGAGCTGGTGCCGACGAAGGCATCGACGCGCTCATTTAGATCGTTGAGGGTATCCATGGAAGCTCGATTCTATGTGATGACGGCCGGCGCGATGCAGCCGGAATTGCGAATGCTAAATCGTTTGACGAGTTGATTTTTCCCCGCCGCGCCATTCGTTAGACCGAAGGGCCGGCGAACGTGAAGGAGCTGTGGTGGCGGGTATTGAGGTGCTATCTTGAATGTTCCGTTTAAAAGAGAGGTGACGCGGTATGGAATTGACAGCAATGTTTGGCTCGATTGGCCTGTGTGTGGGCGCAATCGTTGCCGCCGCGGTCATCTACTTTGTGGTCACGGCCATTAAGGGCAAAAGGGCCGAACGCAAGGACCGCGCGATGCTTAAACAGCATCGCGACCAGCAGAGCAAACGCGCACAGAGATAGCTTGTTGAGTTTTGGATCCGTGCGCTAGCTGCGTTTTCGGATCAGGGCAATGTAGAAGCCCTCAAAGTCGCGGCTGGGCGGAATGGTCAGCGTGCCGGGCAGGCCGTTGGCGATGGCCGATACCTGACCCGCGGCAATGGCCTCAGTCAGGGCGTTGGACTCGATGCGCGGCTCCTCACCAGCTTCCTGGGCGCGGCGTGCCTCACTTTCGCTTGGCGTGCCGTCGAGGGGGATGAGCTCGCAGTCCATGTGCTTGTCGAGGGCCTCTTGCAGGGCGTCCTCGTTTTCCTGCGGCAAGATCGAACAAGTCGAATAGACGAGCGTGCCGCCCGGTTTAAGGGCTCCCATGGCGCGGTCCAGAAGTGCTCGCTGCGAGCGGGCACACTTACTCAGCAGCTGCTCGGTCAGGCCGCGCAGGCTTTTCTCGTTGCCGCTGATGACGGTGCCCGTGCCGGTGCAGGGGGCATCGAGCAGGATGCGGTCAAAGCGGAAGAACTCGTCGAGCTCGCGTGCGTCGATGCGCATGACGGGCACGTTTTTTGCGCCTTGGCGGTGGAGGTTGGCTTCGAGCTTCTCGGCGCGGGGAATGCTCATCTCGCAGGCGGTAAGGTGCGCCTGGCCCTGCGTGAGGGCGGCGATCTGCGTCGTCTTGCCACCGGGGGCCGCGCACATGTCCAGGATGTCCTCGCATGCCTGGGCGCCCAGGACCAACGGCGGCATCATGGACGACAGACTTTGCAAGTAGATCTTGCCGTCGCGGTAGATGTCGAGGTCCCACAGGTTGGAAACCTGGGCGTCGGGCAGGATGAAGGCGTCTGGGTACCAGGCGACGGGGTTGTGGGCGATGCCGGCGGCATCGAGCGCCGCAGCGATGTCCTCGGCGGTTGCCTTGAGCGTGTTGGCGCGCAGCGTGACCGGGCGTGTGACCGCGGCGCCGAAGCCCTTGATCATGAGCTCGGCATCGGCGGGCGCATAGGCGCCGGCGACCGTGTCGACCATAAAGCGCGGCAGGTCGGCGGCGCAAGGAAGGGCGGCAAGCTGGTCGGAAAGCTCGGTGGCGGCAAACTGCCTGAGCTTGAGCTCGGCCTTGACCTGCTTTTTCTGCTTACGACGACGCGGCTTGGACATCCGTCTTTCCTTCCCATTCCATTACATGTCGAGTGTTTAGTACTGGCTCTCGTGCTTGCTAAAGAAGTCGAAGCGCGGGGGCAGCGGCTTTACGCGGTGCTCGCCGGGCTTCTCGCCCAAGCTCTCCACAAACTCATCCGTGGAGGCGAAGATGTTATCCCAGCTAAAGAAGGCGACCGGGTCGATGTCGAAGTACTCGCAGATGAGCTCGCAGCCGGCAGGGACGATGCCGTGCATGAGCACGGTCGCCACGCGCAGCTCGGTAAAGGCGTCGACGAGCGCCTGCGTCATTGCGGCGTTTGCCTCGTTACCCTCGAGCTTGTTGGCGGCCTTGGAGGCGTCGCTCCAGCGCTTGTTGGCGGCGCGCAGGTAGTCGTCGCACACGGCAAGCGCGCGGTGCGTCTCGAACTTGTACATGGCCTGCTCAAAGGCGAGGGCTGCCTGCTGGGCGGCTTCGACCACGGTGTCAGAAGCGGCACCGGCGGGGATGCAGCCGTTGCGATAGGGACTCTCGTCGCCCTCCTTGACGGCGACGCCGTAGAAGCAGCTGCGGGCTAAGCGGTTGAACACGCCGGTCAAAAGGGCGCTCTCCTTAAGGGCGGGGTCGATGACGCGCTTGTCGTCGCAGGCGCGCACCTCGTTGCCGTCCTTGTCCTTGCCGGTCACGCGGGTGTCGTATGCCTTGGGGCTAAAGCTCACCGGCTTCTCGGACAGGCCGAGCGACAGCCAATGCGCGCGCATCTGCTCGCAGGTGTAGTGGTTGAGCAGGTCGTCTGCCGGCGGGGGAGGCGTCTGCGAGGACGAGCTGGCCTTTTTGCCCATGTAGAGCAGGTGGTAGCAGGCGCTGACGGTGCTCTGCGTGAGGTCCCAACCCAGGGCCTCCCACATGGCGGTCTGCGCGATGCAGTAGAAGTAGATGTTGTCCTGACCGATGAACTGGTAGATCTGTGCGTCGTCCGAGCACCACCAGTCGCGCCAGTCGAGTGAGCTGTGCTGGTAGGCGGGCGCGGGGACCTGCGTGGAATCGGCGGCGGGCTCGCCCATGAGGGCGGCATCCTGGGCGGCGACACCCTCGGTCACGCCGGCGGCCTTGGCATCGCGTGCGAGTACGGTGCGGGTGTAGCTGATGGGCGCCCACAGGCTCTCGGGCCAGCACCAGCAGGTGACGTCGGAAACGCCGTCGACCTCGGGCACCGGAACGCCCCAGTCGATGTTGCCGGTGATGCGGAAGGGCACGAGCGCCTTACCGCTGCGGAAGCGCACGCCGCCGTTGGCGAGCACCGCGTGGGCGTCGTCGCGCTCTTTCCAGCTGGGGAAGGTGACGGTAAAGCTGCTCTTGTTGCCCTCGGGCTCCAGCACGGTGTGCTCGGGCAGCTGGTCCTCG
Source organism: Collinsella sp. CLA-ER-H3 (assembly GCF_040092425.1). Taxonomy (NCBI): domain Bacteria; kingdom Bacillati; phylum Actinomycetota; class Coriobacteriia; order Coriobacteriales; family Coriobacteriaceae; genus Collinsella; species Collinsella sp. CLA-ER-H3. The sequence goes on along the minus strand of NZ_JBBNLP010000004.1, from coordinate 149,388 downwards.
ACGGCGTCGAAAGCCTCACGGAACTTGTTCTGAATATAGAGTTGTGCCGGCAGCAGCCACTCTTCCATGGTTTTGGAGACCACGGAGCGAACCTGCGGGTTCTGGGCGAGCTTGGCGGTGTAGGTCTTCATAAAGTCGAGGTAGGCCGGAAGGTCGAAGTAGAGGTTGTCGACCGGGCGCAGCTCGGGCACCTCGCCGGTGAGCTGGCTCTTGGGCGCGATGAGCTCCTCGGGCTCAAACTGGTGACCCAGGTCGCACTCGTCGGCATAGGCTTTCTCGGACTTGCAGCCCTGAATGGGGCAGCGGCCGATCACCTGGCGGCCGTTGAGGAACGTGCCGGCCTTGGCGTCGTAGAACTGCAGCGTGGAGCGCTTTGAGATAGTACCCTGCTCGTGCAGGCGCTCGATAATCTCGGCGGTTACCTCGTTGTGAATCTGCGCAGCCGGCTCAAGACCCGAGCCGCCGTAGATGTCGCAGCTGATGTTGTAGTTGTTGAGGGTCGCGGCCTGGCGGGAGTGATTGGACTCGACATACTCGCCGATGGACTTGTCGTAGCCCTCGTTCTCCTTGAGCTTGCGGTAGCTCTCCATGATGGGCGAGCCGTAGCAGTCGGTGCCCGAGGTGAAGATGACGTTTTCGCGGCCCAGGCGGTCGCGCAGGAAGCGGGCGAAGAAGTCGGCCGGGACAAAGACGCCGCCAACGTGGCCAAAGTGAAGGCCCTTGTTGCCGTAGGGCTCGCCGGCGGTAACGATGGCGCGGCGAGGCCAGCTGGGACGGTCGTTCATGGAGTATTTGGATGCCATGGGACTCCTTCGCATATTGTAAGAGCGCAGCCGGGCGCAAGGCCTGGCGACGCGGTGGTCAATTCGTGCATATCGTTCGACATTATCGCACATGCGGGCGGGTGCGTGGCAGGGGCGCTATCCTAAGATGCTATGAATGAGATTTCCAACATACATGCGTTTGAGGACGAGGATTTTCTGCACGCTTGCTTCGTGTGGGGCATGGTCGTGCTTGGCGCATTTGCCGTGTGCCTGGTGCCGGTGTTTATGCTGCTGGGTGGGCCCGCAGATCTGGATGCGGCTGACGCGGGCGGTTGGACGGCGGTCTTGGGCTGGCTAGTCGGCTTGAGTGCGGTTTCGGCGGCGTCATTTGCCGTGCACGAGCTGGTGCACGCGGCGTTCTTTAAGCTGTTTGCGCCCGTCGGTGCTCGGGTGACCTTTGGGGCAAATCTCGAAACCTGCATGATTTACGCTTGCGCCGAGGGCGTTGTGTATTCGCGTGCGCGGTACATGGTCATTTGCCTGGCGCCGACGGTTGCCTTGACGGTGGCGTTTGCCCTGGGGTTTGCGTTCTCGGACTATCCGCTGCTGTGCTACCTGGCGGCTGGTCTGCACTTGTCGGGCTGCGTGGGCGATTGGTATTACGTGCGGACCATCCTGCGCGACCGCCGCATTGTCGCCTGCGAGGATACGTCCTTTGGCGTGCTCTTTTTTGGGTGAGGAGATGTCGATGAAGTCGTTGTTGCTGCATGCGTGCTGCGCACCATGCTCGCTTGAGCCGGTTCGCCTGCTGCGCGAGGAGGGGTTTGAGCCCACGATTTGCTGGACCAACCCTAATATTCAACCTCACGATGAATGGCAGCGGCGTTTGGACGAGCTGCGCCGGTGGTGTGCCGACGGCGACATCGAGCTCATCGAGGCCGAGGAGGATCGCGAGCGCTGGGAGGCCGGCGTGGCCCCGCTGGGTGCCGATCGGCCCCGTCGCTGTCGCTCGTGCTATGCCCTGCGCTTGGCCGAGGCGTGCCGCGTGGCCCAGGAGCGCGGGTTTGAGTTTGTGGGCACGACGCTCGCCGTCTCGCCGTATCAGCTGTTCGATACCTGCAATGATGTTTTGGAGCGTCTGGCTGCCGCCCGCGGTCTCACCCCGGTGATTCGCGATTTTCGCCCGTATTATCCCGAGGCTACGCGCCGTTCGCGTGAGCTGGGCATGTATCGGCAGAATTACTGCGGCTGCCGTTTCTCGGCGGTCGAGGCGGCCATGGATCGCGCCCGCATCCGCGACGAGCGCAAAGCCGCCAAAAAGTAGTTCATTTGGGCTGGGACTTTGAGCTGTCTGTGCGGTACGGTCGTTTTTGGGAAAGTCGATTTAATTAAGCGTGTGATCGTGGCTCGCTTGATACCAAACGACGACTCCTATGATTCTAATCCTCCGTTTGTTAAACATCAGATCCGGACTTGCTGTTGCATATGAATGGGACGACAGCACAATCATGTCGTTTCCTTCTGCAAATCGCCTAATTACCGGTGTTTTACCGTCTGCGAGCGCCAATACAGCACAGCCGTTCCAAGGCTTTGCGGTGGTATCGACAAGTAGCAAGCTGCCGGGAGGGTAAATGCGGGACATTTCGTCGCCTTTGATTTTAACGAAAACGCTATGTGGGTGACGTTTGGCTACGTCTACAGGCGCGCAAGCATTTTGTTGGCCGTGCGTGATGCGGCGCTTTTGCGATTCGATATCGATGACGGGAAATGTGCCCTCCATTTCGTGGATAGCAGGGTCTTCGTCGGTGACGATTCTTTTATTTGCGAGCTTTACAGCCAAACCGTTTTCCTCGCCAACAAGTTCATCGCGGGTGCAACCGAAGAGCGCTTGTAACTTTTCAATATAGCGCTCACGGGGGGCATACCGACTTTTTTCCCAACGACAAACGGTCTCTTTAGATACCCCCAACATCTCTGCAAGTTGCGCCTGACCAAGATGCTCCATGGTGCGGAGTTTACGAATATTTGCCCCGAAGCCCATGGCTATAGATCCTCTCGCCACAGAGGGAGGCATAGACAGTTTGTGCCACCATAGCCTTTGGTGAGCTCGTCAATGGATAGCGGGAATAATTCCATTCCTGCTTTCTCAAGCGCTTCGTTGGTCCAAACGTTTTCTTCATATACGCATAGTTTTCCTGGCGAGAGCGCAAGGATAGACGTTGCGTTGTTCCGGCGTTCTCTTTCGTAGGCGGTTTGATTCCCGCCTCCGCAGTCAATCACTTTTATTGGTTCGCAACAGGCTGCAGAGAGTATTTCCGGAATCGTGCGATCGATAGGAGTGATCGTAAGGCCCCTTCCGGATCGTTTTAGTTGAATGCTGTATGCATCAACGGCATTGCATATCTCACGATCGATGAGGAACGCGTCGTGATCAATTCTACTTATGAACGTATCGAGGTGGATACGCAGCCCGTCAGAGGGGACTCGAATCGCAATTAGCTCGGTGGTCTGGAATTTATTTGAGGTCAGGAGCTCTTTGGCAAGTGACTCGACGGCGGCGGGTTCAGTTCGGTCAGAGATTCCAACTAATATTGTCTTAGCACTGATAACAATAATGTCTCCGCCTTCTATATGGTAGCTACTCCTGTTCAAATCACATATTGGAGTTTCTCCCATGATCTTGTGGTGGGTGAATATCTGCCGGTATAAGGCGACCTCACGATCACGCTCAGGCCAATACATATGATTTAGGATGATGCCGTCTCCGACTACCACAGCAGGATCACGAGTGAAAAAAAGCGTGTTGAGGGGATTGACCAAGAGCGAGGCGGGATCAAATTGCTCGTGCACGAGCGCCCGTAGTGTTTCCGACTGGTTTGAACATAGCTCAGTGTCTCCAAAGCGAATGCCGTTAAGTACTATATTCACCAATTCCTGGGTGTTCTTAGCGTTCTCAAACAGCTGGGTTATTGCCTCGAGGAACTCTCTGCCTGTTGCCCCGCTGCAACGGAGGTAGTCATCAATAAAATATTTAAGTGATTGGGGCTCAGTTTCAAGTGAGTCTTCGAGAAGGTCCCTAATTTCAATGGTTTCTACGCCATGCTTCTCAAGCAATTGAACCATGGAATCGTGCTCATACATTGCTTTGTCGAGGTCAAAACGACCGCTCCATTTTCGCAGGGAGAAAACTTGGCTGAAGTCGGCATCAGGGTAGTTTTGTGTTTCAGCTCCTGGTCGATGGACAAGTACGGCTTTTAAATGACCGATTTCATTTGTTATGTGTATGCCTTGCATGCCTGTCTCCTGTCCTGCTGGTTTTTATATAAGGCTAAGGCAGGTTCCTTGTTGTGTTGCGGAAAAGTTAAAAGACGTATGTAATTGACAAATAACATCAATTTAAAATATCAGATTGATTAATAACGTCACTTTAGCTGCCGTTCATAGGTGAAAAGCGACACGATAGCGATGGTTGCCCGACCACCGCTGAGCAACCTCATACATTTATGGTGCCAGCTGGATAGATGGGAAAAGGAATGAAGGAGGAGATATGGCAGCGGAAAGTTCGAAAGGCATCAAGCAGTTCAAGGTCCCGCACGTATATGCGATCATCTTTGCACTTATGGTCATCTTCGCTGTTCTCACGTGGATTGTTCCCTCTGGGTCCTATCAGCGTCAGGAGGTGAACGGTCGTGAAGTCACTGTCGCAGGTACGTATGAGCAGAGTGAAAAGACATATATTGACGAGGAAACCGGGGATGAAGTAGATCTCAGACAAGGTGTCTTCGATGTTCTTCAGGCTCCAACGCGCGGTATACAAGAGGCAATTGAGGTCGTTGCATTCATCTTGATTGTGGGCGGTTCGTTTCAGGTTATTACTAAAACGGGCGCTATCACGAGCGGAATGGGTCGTGTCGTTCGCCGCTTTAAGAACAAAGACATTCTAATTATTCCTATTGCGATGGTTCTCTTTGCATTGGGCGGAACGAGCTTTGGCATGGCGGAAGAAACTCTCCCGTTCTTTGCGATCTTCATGCCAATTATGATGGCTATGGGCTTCGACTCGATGACGGCGTTCATGGTCGTGTTCGTTGGAGCGCGCACGGGTTACATCGCCTCAACGATTAATCCGTTTAATGTTCTCATTGCGCAAGGTATTCTTGGTATTCAGGGCAACCCCCAGCTGTGGCTGCGTATGATTGCCTGGGTTGTTTTGACCGCCGTTGCAATTACTTGGGTTGTCCTCTATGCACGAAGGGTAAAGAAGAATCCTGAGTCATCGATCACATTTGAGGATGATATCGCCAAGAAAGTCGAGTTCGCTGCCGATGAATCTGCCCTTGATGCGGAATTTACGGGTCGTCAAAAAGGCGTGCTTGCGGTATTTATCGCTGGAATGTGCCTTATCATCTGGGGACTTGTGACCCAGGGCTGGTATATGAACGAGATTTCTGCGGTCTTTTTGGCCATGGGCTTGTTGGCTGGTGTTATTGCGGGCTTTAGTCAGGACGTCATCGCTCAGGAATTTGTTGCGGGTATCGCTGACTTTGCTTTCTCGGCAATTGTCGTTGGACTTGCGCGTGGCATCCTTGTCATTGCCTCTGACGGCATGATCATCGATACCATCCTCAATGCGCTCGCCACTGGTCTGGGCGGCATCCCGGCGGTTCTCTTTACTACGCTTCTTTATGCGGTTGAGAACCTCCTGGCGATCCTGGTTCCCAGCTCATCTGGCCTTGCAGCACTGACCGCTCCCATTTTTGGACCTTTGACCGAACTCATGGGCCTTAATCCCGAGGCTGCCGTGTGGGCTCTCTCCATGGGTAGCGCGACGATGTCTTTGATCTGTCCTACTAGCGCCATTCTTGTAGCGGGTTTGGGCGTGTGCAAGATCAAGCTTGGCCAGTGGTGGAAGACCGTTTGGAAATTCTTCTTGGTCGTGTCGCTCATCAATATCGTATTCGTAGCAATCTCGGGACTTATTGCCCTGTAGGTTTCATGGCTGAAATGGAGTAACAGGAATGCCTAAAGGACTGAATGTACACAGCGAGATTGGTAAGCTCAAGAAAGTTGTGCTTCACCGCCCCGGTCGTGACCTTGTGAACGTAAAGGCAGAAGAGTTCGAGGATGTCTGGATTCACGACTGTTTCTATCTTGATGTGGCTCAAAAGGAGCATGATGCCTTTGCGGATCTTCTGAGGAGCGAAGGTGTTGAAGTTCTCTATATGGAGAAACTCGTTGCTGAAGCGCTGGATGCATGCCCCTCGGCTCGCGCTGAGTTTACCGATACATTTATGGCTGAGAGCGGAATTGTCAATCCTATGCTTGAGCAGGCTGTTCGTGAAAAGCTCGACGCTATTTCAGATTCGTATCAGTTTGTACTTGAGGCTATGGGGGGGTATCGTTATCGTGACCTTGAGCTGCCTCGCGTCTCGACTACGCTTAGCATGATGGATAATGAGGATGCGAAGCCCGATGATTTGGTGTTGAAGCCTCTTCCGAGTTCATATTTCTCTCGCGATCCTCTTGCTTCTGTGGGCAAAGGCGTTCTGCTTCACCATATGTATTGGAAACAGCGAGATCGTGAAGTGCCCTTCTATGAAGCGATTTTCAAATACCATCCCGATTATGCAGGGACTCCGATTTGGTACGACCATAAGAATCCCTGGCATATCGAGGGCGGTGATGTGCTTAACATTAACGCTCATACCTTGGCTATTGGAATTAGCCAGCGAACTGAGGCGGCTGCGATTGAGGAGCTTGCAAAGAATTTGTTCTGGGGATCTGGGAATTCTGAGATCGATACCGTTTACGCTATTAAAATCCCCAACGGCTATGCTTACATGCATCTTGACACCGTTTGCACCATGGTGGATTTCGATAAGTTTACAGTTTATCCCGGTATTTTTGAGACCCTTCGTGTTTATCGTCTGACTCGTGGTGACTCTGAGGGAATGGTCGCTGTTCAAGAGATTGATGACACGCTTGAGCATATTCTTGAAATGGCTACTGGCGTGGAGAAGGTGCAGCTTATTGAGTGCGGTGCCGGCGATATGGTTGAGGCGTCTCGCGAGCAGTGGAACGACGGGTCGAACACTCTTGCCGTTGCTCCTGGTAAAGTCTGTGTTTACGAGCGCAATGTTGTCACAAATGATGAGCTCTACAAGAACGGTTTGGAACTTTTGGTCGTTCCCTCCGAGGAACTGTCCCGCGGTCGTGGCGGCCCGCGCTGCATGAGCATGCCCTTCTGGCGCGAAGATATTTAGTTGCAAATCCACTGTGATAGGAGATGGCGAATATGGGTGTTAATATCGCTGGTCGCAGTTTTCTGAAGCTGCTTGATTACACGACGGAAGAGATTGAGTATCTGCTTGAGCTTTCTGCTAACTTCAAAAGCATGAAGCGTGCCGGTGTTCCGCATAAATACCTTGAAGGCAAGAATATTGTTTTGCTATTTGAGAAGACTTCCACGCGTACTCGCTGCGCCTTCGAAGTTGGTGCACTTGACCTTGGCATGGGTGTAACTTATTTGGATCCGGGCTCGTCCCAGATGGGCAAAAAGGAGTCGATTGAGGACACGGCTCGCGTCCTTGGCCGCATGTATGACGGAATTGAATACCGCGGCTTTGAACAGGCGAAGGTTGAGGAGCTTGCTGCAAAAGCTGGGGTTCCCGTTTGGAATGGGCTGACTACTGAATTCCACCCGACTCAAGTGCTTGCCGATATTCTGACCATGCGTGAAGAGTTTGGAGAGATTAAGGGCAGGAAACTTACATTTTTTGGTAAGGCGGCCGGAAACGTCGCCGATTCGCTCATGGTCATTTGCGCTAAGCTCGGCATTAACTACTGTTCTTGCGGCCCAATCGGGGGAAATTCGGAGGGGGCTACATCCTATGATCCTGAACTCCTTGCAGAATGTAGTCGTATTGCGGCCGAGCATGGATCGACGATTACCATTACAGAGGATATTGAGGAAGGCGCTCGTGATGCCGATGTAATTTACACGGATGTTTGGGTTGGCATGGGTCAGCCCGCAGAGCTGTGGGAAAGCCGCATTAAGCTCATGTCGCCGTATCGTGTGACCGCTGAGGTGATGTCTATGGCAAAGCCCGAGGCAATTTTCCTCCACTGCCTTCCGAGCTTTCACGATACTAATACTACTGTTGGTGCCGAAATTGCTGAGAAGTTTGGAGTCACCGAAATGGAAGTCACGGACGAGGTTTTTGAGTCCGATAAGTCTCGTGTTTTCCAAGAAGCGGAGAATCGCATGCATACGATTAAGGCGGTGATGTACGCAACGCTTAAGTAGCGGGGCGCTGAGAAAACAGTCGCAAATCTGTTTGCCATACTATATTTCTCTCAACAAGCTGATAGGATACAGGGGAGAATGATGCGCGCGTCAGTCGATTTTTTCGACTGACGCGCTTTGTGAAAGAGGCAAAGATGCGTACCGATGATTTTGACTACAACCTTCCTGAGGAACTGATTGCCCAGGCTCCTGCCGAGCCTCGCGACTCCTGCCGCCTGCTGGTGGTGGATCGCAAAGGCTCCCAGGCGGGGAAGCCGCTGGAGCACGGCGGTACCGTTGAGCACCGCATCTTCCGCGACATCATCGACTATATCGAGCCGGGCGATGTACTCGTCATCAACCAGACGCGCGTGATGCCGGCCCGCCTGATCGGTCGCAAGGCCGGCTCGGGTGGCGTGGTCGAGACGCTGCTGCTCAAGCGCCGTGAGGATGTGGATCCGCTCGGCCATGTGTGGGAGTGCCTGGTCAAGCCGGGCAAGCGCCTGAAGCCCGGTGCTCAGATTGAGTATCGCGCCGGTGGCGCCCATGCGCCCGAGGGGGCTCCCGTGGTGCTGACGGCCGAGGTCATCGACTTTGTCACCGATAGCCGCGGTGGCCGTCTGGTGCGCTTTGAGCCGGCCGGTTGCAATGCCGCCGGCGACCCGTGCACGCTCGACGAGGCCATCCATGCTGCCGGCCACGTGCCGCTGCCGCCCTACATTACCGATTACGAGGGCGACCCCGAGAAGTACCAGACCGTCTACGCCATGAAGGAAGAGCACTCGGCTGCCGCTCCCACGGCGGGTCTGCACTTTACGCCCGAGCTTATGGCTGCCATCGAGGCCAAGGGTGCCAAGTTTGCCGCCGTCGAACTCGAGGTGGGCATCGATACCTTCCGTCTGGTGGAGGAGGACGATCCCACGCAGCATGTGATGCACACCGAGCGCTACCACGTGTCGCAGGAGGTTGTCGACGCCGTGCATAAGGCGAAGGCCGAGGGCCATCGTGTGATTGCTGTCGGTACCACGGCGGTGCGCTCGCTCGAGAGCGCGTTTGACGCCGATGCTCCGGTGTCCGATCCGGCTGTGACGGCGCGCTATTTTGAAGGCCGCGAGGACGGCGCCGACACGCTCGGCCGCGGTGACATCGTGGTGCGCGAGAACGCCACGACGCAGCTCTACCTCATGCCCGGCTCGACCTATCACGTGGTCGACGCGCTGATCACGAACTTCCACGTGCCGCGCTCCACGCTCATGATGCTCGTAAGCGCGCTTGCCACCCGCGACCAGATCATGGATGCCTACGCCGCCGCCATCGAGGAGCGCTACCGCTTCTTCAGCTTTGGCGACGCCATGCTCATTTGTTAGTTACGCGGTTCTACGAACCGCGTAACTGCTCGACGCTGCAAACGCCCCTAAGCGAGCAAGGTGACGTTCAATCGTCGGGCATGACCAGAAGGTCAATGCCCTCCTCTTTCACGTCACCTTGCTCGCTTAGGGGCGTTTTCGCTGACTTTGCCAAAGCATCGGCAGGTACTCATTGGGGACGTACTTAAATGAGTGCCTGCAGAATGAGAGTGGATAATCTCCCGTTTTTGGCCTGCTTGGGGGCTCAAAGTGGGAGATTATCCACTCTCGTCATTGGGCTAGTCGTTGGGGACGTTCTTGTTTGACTAGTCGTTTAAGAACGTCCCCAATGACTACTTGCTTGCGAACAGCCAGACTAGGATGATCGCCAGGATTGCGGCGACGATGCAGACGATGGCGCCGGTGAATTTGATGCGTGAGTCGCGGGTTCGCTTACGCACGTCGTCTTCGGCGGCCTCGAGTTGGGCAACTTCGCGCTCGGTCTCGGTATGCTCGGCCTTGTCACGTGCCAAGGACCCGGCGAGCGATTCGGTGATCTCGGGATGATCGTGCACCTCGGTCGCCTGCTCGATAATCGACTGCGCATGCGCGGCATCTGCCCGGGCGTTTGCGATGGCCTGCTCTTGCTCGCGGCGTGCCTTGTCCTGCGTGGCAATCTTTTCGCGCAGCTCTCGCTGGCGCGTCGCAGCGGCAGTTTTTGCGGACTGCAGCTCGTCGCGCGCGGCATCGGCTTCGGTCGTCACGGCTTGGTGCGCGCGTTTTGCGTCGGCGATAGGGGCTTGAGCCTGCTCGACGGCCTGCTCGGCTGCGGCAAGTGAATGCTCAAGGTCGGCGGTGATGCGCGGGACATCTTCTTCGGCTTTACGCAGGGCATCTGCCGTGTCGGAAATCTGCATCGAGAGCTCGCTGGTGCGCACCGTATAGTTGGCGGGATTTGCCGAGGGATTGCGTTGCAGCTCGGCATACTCATGACGCAGCGTCTCGAGCTGGGCGCGCGTGGCGTCGACGGTTTGTTGTGCGGCGGCAATGCCGGCGTCTCGCTCTGCCTTCACCTTGTCGCGGATGCGCTTGGAATCCTCAAGACGTCGAACGAGGCGGTTGCCGGTCTCGCGCGAGCTCGCCTCGCGGGCCTCCACGGCATCGAGCGCGGCCTTCAGACGGAGCTCAGTCGCGTCATCCTCTGTCTTCATTTGTTCGAGTTGACCCTTGAGCTCTGTCGCTTTGGCGGCGTGGGCATCACGGTCAATCTCGGCTGCCGCAGCGGTCTTTTGCGCTGTGGCGATCGCCTGACGCTGGTCGGCGACGATCTGGTCGTAGCGGCCTGCGATATCCTGGCGCGTCTCGAGTTCCTCGGCCTGATCGGCAATGCGCTGCTCAAGTTCGGCCAGGTGGGCGCGGGCATCGGCAAGTGCCTTTTTCGCGGCGTTCATCTCGCGCATGGCCGAGGCGCCCTGGGCGATAAAGGTGCCCACGGCGTTCGCAGTGTTCGAGACAGCGGTCCCCAGATCGCGGCTCGCGGCGGAGGAGTGCGGGGCGGTCGGGCGAGCGGTGTCGGCAGCGTCCGCATCGGCAGCCTGCGGCACGGCGATATTGCCGGTACCGCCCTCGATCACAGAAAAGCCTGCTGCGTGCGGGTCGACCGCATCGGCGCCAATCGTGGGATGCTCGAGCTGCAGAAACGAGGGCATGGTGCTGCCCTGGTCGGCAACCGGAGTCTCGCCGGGTACAAAGGTCGAGGCCGCCTCGGCGGCCTCCTCTTCCTCGGCGTCAACGTCAGCGTCGGCCACGGCGTCTTTCATCGCTTTGACGGCATCCATCATGGAGTCCATGACGGCGTCGAGCTCTTCTTCCGAAGAAACCTCGATAGGGCCCGCAGCTTGCGGAGCAGTATCCTGTACGGGGTGGTCGTCCTGAGCGGGCGCATCGTCGTTTTGCTCGCCTGCATCTTCGGCGCCGGGGGTTTCCGCCGTAGCGCTTTCGTCTAAGATGGGGTCGTCGAGGCCAATATCATCGCAGGTCACAGCGTCAGCATCTGCAGTGACGTCTGCGGAATCATCAATATGCTGTTGAGTCTGGGGGTCCAGCTCGTCTGTCATAGGCATGTGCTCCTCATCGTTGTTTGTCACCCTATGATAAAGTCTCGCGCCGACATCCCGCGCGCTGCAGCAAAGTTTCAAAACGTGTTCGATGGCTCGCGTCGATAGCAAAAACTCGGCCACTTTATCCAGTTTGTACTTGACAATCCCTTCGCCGAAAGACGTTATGCCGTTCGCCTGCCGAGGCCTTTTCTTTTCACTTGAACCCGTTAAAGTTGCATTTCAGCTTTTGTCGCGTTTATTTGGATGCGCGCAGTCGGCGGGTGCGCCCGTCGCGATTTGAAAGGACTTTATATGGGACTTTTCACTGGTAAGACCGTGATCGTCACCGGCGGTGGCAAGGCCACGCTCAAGGACGGCTCCGCTGGCTCCATCGGCTACGGTATCGATATCGCTTTTGCCAAGGAGGGCGCAAACCTCGTCATTACCGGCCGCAACGTTGCCAAGCTCGAGGCTGCCAAGGAATCCCTCGAGGCCGAGTACGGCGTCAAGGTTCTGCCTGTTCAGGCCGATGTCTCGGCTGGTCAGGACAACGAGGCCGTCGTCCAGAACGTCATCGACAAGGCTATTGAGGAGTTCGGCCGCATCGACGCCGTCGTCAACAATGCTCAGGCCAGCGCCTCGGGTGTTACCATCGCCGACCACACCATGGATCAGTTTAACCTGGCCATTTATTCCGGTCTGTATGCCACCTATCTGTACATGCAGAAGGCCTATCCGCACCTGAAGGAAACCAAGGGCTCCGTGGTCAACTTTGCCTCGGGCGCCGGCCTGTTTGGCAACTATGGTCAGTGCAGCTATGCCGCCGCCAAGGAGGGCATCCGTGGTCTGACTCGCGTTGCCGCCAACGAGTGGGGCAAGGACGGCATCAACGTCAATATCGTTTGCCCGCTTGCTTGGACCGCCGCGCTCGAGAACTTCCAAGATGCCTATCCCGAGGCGTTCAAGGCCAACGTCCACATGCCGCCGGCAGGCCACTACGGCGACGTCGAGAAGGAAATCGGCCGCGTTGTCGTTCAGCTCTGCGGTCCCGACTTTAAGTATATGAACGGCGAGACCGTCACCCTCGAGGGTGGCATGGGCCAGCGTCCTTAGGGGTTCCGCCGTTCTACCGAACGGCGGACCGGCCGACGCTGCGCGGGCCGCATTTGGACAACCTGCCGTTCAATTTCAAGGGCGCGACCAGAAGGTCAGCGCCCTTTCATTTCACGGCACCTTGTCTCAAATGCGACCCGCTCGCTGACGTTGCCAAAATATCGGCGTTGCCGTGGCTGGTAAATAGCTCCACTCATCGGGGGCGTACTTAAATGAGTGCCCGCAGAATGAAAGTGGATAATCTCCCGTTTTTGGGCTGTGCTTTGGGCAAAAGTGGGAGATTATCCACGCTCATCCGGTAAGCGTCCAAAAATCCACGCTCATTTGCCGTGTCCCTGCCGTATCCTCCTCGCGCCAGTTTCTGTCGAGTCGGTGCTTCTTGCGGGTTGCCCGTATAATGGTTTGCGTATGAACCGCAACCAAGGAGTTCCAGTTTATGGACCAGAACCTTTTTAAATTCGACCTGATCGCCGAGGACCCGACGACGCACGCGCGTGCCGGCGTACTGCACACCCCGCACGGCGACATCGAGACGCCGATTTTTATGCCCGTGGGCACCAAGGCAAACGTCAAGGGCATTCCTACCGAGACTGTCAAGAAGCTCGGCGCCCAGATCGTGCTCGCCAATACCTATCATCTGTCCATGCGTCCCGGCGAGGACACCATCGCCGAGCTGGGCGGCCTGCACAAGTTCATGAACTGGCACGGCCCCATCCTCACCGACTCGGGCGGTTTCCAGGTCTTCAGCCACAACGATGCCGTCAAGCTCACCGACGAGGGCGTGCGCTTTATCGTCAACGATTACGACGGCCGCCACGTGTTTTGGACGCCCGAGGACAACATGGAAATCGCCATGAAGCTTGGCTCCGACATCTGCATGCAGCTGGACCAGTGCCCGGGCTATCCCGCCACGCGCGCTTACGTTGAGCGTGCCGTCGAGCTGTCGAGCATGTGGGCCGAGCGCTGCTATAAGGCGCATACCCGCGACGACCAGGCACTCTTTGGTATCGTTCAGGGCGGCATGCACCTGGATCTGCGCCTGCGCTCGCTGCGCCATCTGGAGGAGTGCGGCGACTTCCCGGGCTATGGTATCGGTGGCTATTCGGTGGGCGAGGATCACGAGACCATGTTCGAGACCCTGGCGCCGCTCGTGAGCGAGTACATGCCCAAGCATAAGCCGCGCTACCTGATGGGTGTCGGCAACCCCACCACGCTCGTACGCGGCGTGGGCGTGGGCATCGACATGTTCGACTGTGTGCTGCCGACGCGCACCGGCCGTATGGGCACGGCATTCTCCAGCGAGGGTCGCCTCAACTTCCGCAACGCTCGCTTTGCGCACGACGACGGCCCCATCGACCCCACCTGCACCTGCCCGGTGTGCACGGGCGGCTACAGCCGCGCGCTCATCCGTCACATGGTCACGCAGAAGGAGATGCTCGGTGGCATTCTGCTGTCGATGCACAACATCTACTACCTGCTCAACCTGATGCAGCGCGCCCGCCAGGCCATTATCGAGGGTCGTTACGGCGCGTTCGTGAGTGACTGGATGAACAGCCCAGCGGCGGTGGATTACTAAGAGCGGCGCGGGCGCTTGCAAAGCGCGGGCAACGGCAAGGGACGGGCGCCGGTTGGTCGTCACATTCGCTGACACCGGCTGCGCGACCGCTGACCGATAGCTTGCAAGTGCTTGATGCATCGTGGGTACCATACCGAATAGTTGATGTTCGGGCGGGTGTTTGACGCATGGCGTCGACCCCGCCCGTTTTTCTTTTTCTCGATAGGGGTACCCATGATTAAGAATGAGAACGTCGAGGGCGAGCCTGCCTACGACGAGACGTACCGCCGCGGCCCCGTGGTCATGCGCGGCCCCATGATTCCTAAGGACAACACCTACGCCAACCTGCTGGCGCCCGAGGAGTCGACTGACTGGCTGCACGCCGACCCCTGGCGCGTGCTGCGAATTCAGGCAGAGTTTGTCGATGGTTTTGGCGCGCTTGCCGAGCTTGGACCTGCGGTGACCATCTTCGGTAGCGCCCGCACGCCCAAGACCGATCCGCTCTACAAGGCGGCGCGTACCGTCGGGCGCAAGATCGCGCAACGTGGCGTGGCGGTCATCACCGGTGGCGGCCCCGGCATCATGGAAGCGGCCAACAGGGGAGCGGCGAGTGTCAACGGCAAGTCAGTTGGCCTAGGCATTGAATTGCCGCACGAGCAGGGGCTCAATAAATACGTGAACCTCGGCATGGACTTCCGCTACTTCTTTGTGCGCAAAACCATGTTCGTTAAGTACAGCTCGGGCGCCATCGTATTTCCCGGCGGCTTTGGCACGCTCGACGAGATGTTCGAGGTTCTCACGCTGGTGCAGACGCACAAGGTCAAGCGCATGCCGCTCGTGCTGGTGGGCACCGAGTACTGGCAGGGCCTATTCGACTGGCTCAACGGCCCGGTGATGAGCACCGGTATGATTAGCCCGCTCGATCCGGATCTGGTACACATTACCGACGACCTCAACGAGGCCGTTGACATTGCGCTCAGCGGGCTGATGTAGATCAATCGTGCCCACGCGACATGAATACGCATGGCAATCTGATGTTATCTAACATCAGATTGCCATGCGTATTGGGTATACTGGTGTAAAAGACGAGGGCGAGGAGGTCGCAAATGTCTACAGCAACAGTTAAGCCTACGACGGTTCGAATCGAAGAGGGGCTCAAGGAGCAGGCGACTGAGTTCTTGGATTCGGTCGGCCTCAGCCTCAATTCCTATCTCAATCTTGCCGTTCGGCAGCTGGTAAATCAGCGAAAGATTCCTTTTGAGATTGTAGGAAGGGCGGAGGTGCCCAACGAGGTGACGAGGCGCGCCATGGTGATCGCCGAGGCTCATGAGCTGGGGATTTTGCCGGACGATAGCCTGTCATTCAATAACGCTGATGAGCTTATGTCATTCCTCGATGAGGAATAGCGATGTTCGAGATTAAAGTCGAGGCTCAATTTAAGGTGGACTACAAACGAACGATGCGCATGCATCCGCAGCTAAAAAGTGAGTTTAAAGCGGCGGTTGCAGAGCTTGTGGCTCATGGGTCACTTCCGGCGGAGTATGGCGCCCACGAGCTCTCAAACCCGGGCGGAAACTACAACGGCCACATCGATTTCCACCTATCCGATGGCTTGGTCGATGTGGTCGTTCTTTATCTTCCCCATAAGACTAACCCAGTGATTAGGCTGGTGAGAATGGGCACTCATCAGGAACTGTTTCAGGGTCCGCTGGGCTGATCGCCGATTTCTAAGTTGCGGTGGAATAGGGATTGATTTGCGGCTGATAAGCCAAAAACAGTTCCTATTCCACCGCAAGTGGTAAAGGTGCCCCTAGTGGATGGGCTGGTAACGAGGGCAGTAGCTGATGGCGATGGCATCGACGCCTACGTGGGTGGCGATGGTGCAGCCGATGGGGCCAGTGCCGGCGTCTACGTAGTCCTGGCCCGCGAGCGCCTCGTTGACAAGTTCCTGCTCCTCGGCGGCGCCGGTCGTGAGCACGCGCACGCTTGAGCCCGGGTGCTCGTCCAAAAACGCGAGGCAATCTGCCATGGTGTTGGCGACGATGCGCTTGGCGCCGCGGCCCTTTTTGATTGCCTTGATCTCGCCCGATTTCCACTCCGGCGAAACGGCCAGGCGAATGTTGAGCATCTGCGTCAGCTGGCCGGCGAGCTTGGGGGCGCGGCCGTTTTTGACCAGGTTCTCGAGCGTGCGGGGAATCAGCAGCAGGTGGGCTTCGGGCAGCGTCGCGCGGATCTGCGCCTCGGTCTCGTCCAAGCTGCGGCCGTCCTCGCGCATGGCAAGCGCGTACTCCACCAGCAGGCCCTCGGCGCCCGAGCCGGTGCGCGAATCGATGCAGCGCACGTCGAGCTCGTGGGTCTCGGCGACCAGGCATGCGTTGGAATAGCAGGCGGACCACTCGCTGCACAGCGAGATAAAGATCGCGCTGTCGTGGCCATCGGCGCGTACGCGGTCAAACAGCGCCTTGAACTCGCCGGCGCTCGGCTGCGAGGTGTGCGGCAGCTGCTCGGAGCCGGCCATGCGGGCGACGTATTCCTCGGCGGTAATCTGCACCTGGTCGAGCAGGTCCTCGCCCTCGATAATCACATGCAGCGGAATCACGTAAATGCCGAGCTCTTGGGCACGGGCGGGGGAGATGTCCGACGTGGAGTCGGTTATGATGGCAAAAGACATAATTGCACCTTTCGTTGGGGCGCGGCAGCGCCGCCTTCTGAAAGCAAAGTGCGACAAGTATAGTGGAGTTGCTCTACATTGCTAGGTTCAATTGTTGAATAGTCAACAGTTTGAAGCGGTGGTGTGGAAATCATCAACTGGGGAAGAAGGGTGCCGATGGCGGCATTGCAACTTTGCGAGCGGCCGGTTGTGCTGTTCGATTTTGACGGCACGGTGGCCGATACGGGTCGGGCAGTGATGACCTCGACGCGCAAGACGCTGGCTGCGCGCGGGTTTTCGGAGACGCAGATGGGTGATCTGCGCCGCATGATCGGGCCGCCCCTGTGGAAGAGCTTTCACGACTTTTACGGCTTTTCCCGCGAGGAGTCGCTTGAGGTGGCCGATGAGTACCGCGCCTTTTTTGATGAACTGGGACCGGAGGAGTATCCCGTGTTCAATGGGGTCCCCGAGCTGCTGGATGGGTTGGTCGCCCAAGGCAAACGTATGGCCGTGGCGACGTCGCGCATGGAGGCCAAGTGCATCGACATGGTGCATGAGCTCGGGCTCTCTCAGTTTGAGGCGGTGATTGGCATGAATCCGCCGCAGGGACGCGAGACCAAGGCCGATTCGGTCCGCGATGCCCTGGCGGCGCTCGGCGCGACGGCCGACGATGCCGTGATGATCGGCGATCGCTTTAACGATGTGGAGGGCGCGCACGCAATGGGCGTGCCGTGCATCGGCATCTATTCGGGCGCGGCGGCGCCGGGCGAGCACGAGGCGGCGGGTGCCGATGCGGTGGTGCACTCGGTGGCCGAGCTTGCTAAACTTTTCGCTATCTAATGACGTAATGTGAGGGGCGAGCGCGCTCGCCGCTCATTGGTAAGGAGGTCGTCCATGAATCAGGTGGAGCAGAGCGTCGCCGAGTATGTCGACGAGGTCTGGGAAGATGTCGTCGCCGATATCGAGCAGCTGGTGAGCTATCCGTCCGTGGCAGTTTCTGCCGATGCAGAGCCCGGCGCGCCGTTTGGCCGCCCGGTCCGTGACGCGCTCGACTGTGCGCTCGGCATCGCGCAGAAGCTCGGCTATCAGACGAGCGACGACGAGGGCTATGTGGGCATTGCCGATATTCCTGGCCGCGGCGACAAGCAGCTCGCGACCATCTGCCACGTGGACGTGGTGCCCGCCGGCCCGGGCTGGAACACCGACCCGTTTGCGATGGAGCGTCGCGAGGGCTGGCTGCTCGGCCGCGGCGTTATCGACGACAAGGGTCCGGCGGTGCTGTCGCTCTACGCCGGCGCCTATCTGCTCAAGCACGGCATTGTTCCGCGCTACACCTTCCGCGCACTGCTGGTCTGCGATGAGGAAGTGGGCATGTCCGACGTTCACCATTATCTGGAGAACCACGCGAACCCCGACTTTCTGTTACCCCCGATGCCGAGTTCCCGGTCTGTAATGCCGAGAAGGGCCAGTTTGGGGCGACATTTGTGAGCTCCAAGATCGACGGCGGGCGCATTGTGTCCTGGAGCGGTGCCGAGGCGAGCAACGCCATTCCGTCGCAGTCTATCTGCGAGCTTGCGATTGCCGCCGATGAGCTGCCGGCGCCGGTCGAGAACGGCGACCGCCTGGAGATCACGGCGCTCGATAACGGGCATGCGCAGATTTTCGCCCACGGCATTGGCGGTCATGCCTCGATGCCAGAGGGAACGATCAACGCCGTCGGGCTGATCGTGGCGTATCTGCGCGAGGCCGAGGACGCGTTTGGTGCACGCGACGAGCGCCTGCTGACGCCTGCCGAGCACGAGTTCGTCAAGTTCCTGGCCTTTGTGCATGCGGACGCCTATGGTCGCGGCCTGGGTATCGATGCGACGAGTCCGGCGTTTGGCCCGCTTACCTGCAACGCTGGCGTCATCCGCGTGGCGGATGGCCATATTGAGCAGGTCATCGACGTGCGCTTCCCCGACAGCACGAGTGCCGATACCATCCGCGAGCAGCTCGATCCGCTCGTGGGCCGTTTTGGCGTGACGTGCCGTGTGGGTCGTGCGAAGGTGCCGTTCTCGGTCTCTGCCGACGATCCGGCCGTGAAGGCGCTTATTGATACCTATAACGAGTTTACGGGCAAGCATGCTGAGCCCTTTGCCATGGGCGGCGGCACGTACGCACGCAACTTTGCCCGCGCCGTCTCGTTTGGCCCCGAGGAGACCGGCCTGGAGCTGCCCGCATGGGGCGGCCAGATGCACGGCCCCAATGAGTGCGCCAACGAGGAACAGCTCAAGCAGGCGCTCAAGATTTATATCGTGGCGATCTTACGTTTGAACGAGCTTGAGCTTTAAGGCTGCGGCGTTTTAACAACTTTGCACCCCTTTCGTCCGGGCTTTTTAAGTTGCGGTGGAATAGTTCCTAGAATGGGCCATTTGATGGCCAAGCAGGAACTATTTCACTGCAACTTTGTTTTTATTGGTGTAAAAGGCGCGCCATGCTTGGCGCTGGATTGTTATCCGTTTGTAAAGGCTGGGCAGAGCTTGCGGTAAGGGTCTATCAAATGTCCGTAAGAAACCGCAGATAAGGCGGTCGTCGCCCGATCGAGACCGTATCTTTCCAAACAGCAAAGCGGGCAGGGTGCCCGCGAGTCGCATGTATGAAAGGAAGATCATGCTCGATCAGGCTTATTCTCGTCGTCAGTTCCTCGGCCTCGCTGGTGGTCTTGCCAGCATCGTCGGTCTCGGTCTCGTTGGTTGCGGCGGCTCCAACGCCGCCAACACCGCTGCTGAGGGCAGCGCCGCTGCTGCCGAGTCCGTCTCCGGCGAGGTGACCTACGACGGCGCCTCCTCGTTCCAGGCTCTCGTCGAGGCTGCTGCCGAGAAGTTTATGGATGCCAATCCCGACGTCTCCGTCTCCGGTTCGGGCAACGGTTCGGGCAAGGGCCTGACCGCTGTTGCCGCCGGCACCGTTACTATCGGTAACTCCGACGTCTTCGCCGAGACCAAGCTCGAGGCCGATCAGGTCAAGAGCCTCGTCGATCACGAGGTCGCCGTCGTGGGCATGGGCCCTGTCGTCTCCAAGAACGTCAAGGTCGATGATCTGTCCCTCGAGCAGCTCAAGGGCATCTTCTCCGGCCAGATCACCAACTGGAAGGAGGTCGGCGGCGACGACGCCAAGATCGTCGTCCTCAACCGCAAGGCAGGCTCCGGCACCCGCGCCACCTTCGAGGCCGCCGTCTTTGGCGACGAGGCCGTCGACTTTAAGGGCGACGCCGAGCTCGACAAGTCCGGCGACGTCCAGACTCAGATGGGCAGCACCGACAATGCCATCTCCTACCTCGACTTCTCGCACTTCGACGACTCCAAGTTCAACGCCATCAAGGTCGAGGGCGTGGAGCCCAAGAGCGCAAACGTCACCGACGACTCCTTCAAGATCTGGGCTACCGAGCACATGTACTGCGCGAAGGACGCCGACGAGGCCACCAAGGCCTTCCTGGAGTTCATGCTTTCCGACGACGTCCAGGGCAAACTCGTCGAGGAGCAGGGCTTTATCCCCGTCTCTGCCATGAAGGTCGTCAAGGACGCCAGCGGTAAGGTCTCTGCTAAATAAGCAATCGCCCCGGAAAGGTTTGCAATGGCAAAACAGCTGCCAAAGCGCGAGCTTGAGAACGTGGGCCTGGGCGTCACGGGTGCGTGCGTAGCGCTCGTGACGCTTGTCGTTGCCGCGCTCATCTTTATGGTCGCCCAAAAGGGTCTCTCGGCTTTTCTCAAGGACGGCGTCTCGATCGTCGAGTTTTTTATCGGTACCAAGTGGGACCTGGCCAACACGGCCGAAAACGGCCTGCCCTACACTGGCGCCCTGCCCCTGATCGTCACCTCGTTTGCGGTCATGGTGCTCTCCACGCTCATCGCACTGCCCATCGCCATCGGCTCCTCCATCTTTGCGGTCGAGATTCAGCCTAAGTTTGGCTCCAAGGTTTTTCAGCCGCTCATTGAGCTTTTGACCGGTATTCCCTCGGTCGTCTTTGGCCTGATCGGTTTTCACGTGGTCGTCGGCCTTATGAAGAGCGTTTTCCACGTGAGCACGGGTCTGGGTATCTTGCCCGGCGCTATCGTGCTGGCAGTCATGATTCTGCCGACGATGACCACGCTTTCGGTCGATGGCCTGCGCGCCGTGCCCGATAGCTACCGCCAGGGTTCGCTCGCGCTGGGCTACACCCGCTGGCAGACCATCTGGCACGTGGTGCTCAAGAGTGCCATGCCCTCGCTCATGACCGCGATCATCCTGGGCATGACCCGCGCCTTTGGCGAAACGCTCGCCGTGCGCATGGTTATCGGCGGCATCGAGGCTATGCCGACGTCGCTGCTGTCGCCGGCGTCCACCATTACCACCACGCTCACCACATCCATGGCGGTCTATGCCGAGGGCTCGGCCCAGGACGATGTTCTGTGGGCGCTCGGTCTGCTGCTGATGGGCATGAGCCTCATCTTTATCCTGATCATCCACCTTATCGGCCGCAAGGGGGCGAAGGCTCGTGGCTAGCACGCGCATCCATATCGACGAGGCGAGACTCGGGCGTGTCCAAAAGCAGGACCGCATCGCCACGGGCGTGCTGACGGTGATTGTCGCAATCGTCATGCTCATCGTCGTTTCCATGGTGGCTTACATCCTGTTCGAGGGCATCTCGACGCTGTTCCAGCCGGGCTTTCTCACGCAGCCGTCGCGCGCCAACGGAACCCAGGGCGGCGTGCTCTATCAGCTGTTCGACTCGTTCTATCTGCTGCTGATCACCCTGATCATCTCGGTGCCCATCAGCCTGGGCGGTGCGGTCTTTTTGGTTGAGTACGCGCCGGACGGACCCATCCGCGACATCGCCTCGACCGCCATCGAGACGCTGTCTTCGCTGCCCTCCATCGTCGTCGGCATGTTTGGCTTTCTAGTGTTCTCGGTGCAGCTGGGCTGGAAGTACTCCATCATCTCCGGCGCCGTCGCGCTCACCATGTTCAACATCCCCATCCTGGTGCGCGTGATTCAGCAGGCGCTCGAGGACGTGCCGCAGGCCCAGCGCGATGCGTGCCTGGCCATGGGCCTCACTCGCTGGGAGGCCACGCTGCACATCCTGATTCCCGAGGCCATGCCCGCCATCGTGACCGGCATCGTGCTTTCGGCCGGCCGCGTGTTTGGCGAGGCCGCGGCGTTGCTCTTCACCTCGGGCATGAGCTCGCCGGTGCGCCTGAACTTCTTGAGCTTTAACCTGTCGAGCCCCACCTGCGCCTGGAACGTGTTCCGCCCCGGTGAGTCGCTCGCCGTGCACATCTACAAGATCTATGGCGAGGGCAGCCCCGAGGCCCAGCAGATCGTTTGGGGCACCGCGGCACTGCTGATGATCTGCGTGCTGCTGTTTAACGTAGTTGCCCGCATCGTGGGCAAGCAACTGGCAAGGAAGATGACGGCCGAATGAGCGAGATGAATGCAACGCCCGCAACCGAGGCGGCCACGTCCGAGACCCAGGACTTTCTGTCGAGCGTGGGGGAGAGCGAAAAGCACGTGCGCGTGAGCGGCAAGGCCGTGAGCGACGAGGTCGTGCTCTCCACCAAGGACGTCAACGTGTACTATGGCGACCACCATGCACTGCACAATACGTCGCTCGACTTCCACAAGGGCGAGATCACGGCGCTCATCGGGCCTTCGGGCTGCGGTAAGTCGACCTTCTTGCGTAGCCTCAACCTCATGAATCGCGAGATTCGCGGCTGCCGCGTGGAGGGCGAGATCAACTATCGCGGGCGCAACGTGAACACCAAGACCGAGAACACCTACGAGCTGCGCCGTTCCATTGGCATGGTGTTCCAGCAGCCCAATCCGTTTCGCAAGTCCATTCGCGACAACATCACGTTTGCGCCTAAGCGCCACGGCATCACCGACCGCGACGAGCTCGACCGCATGGTCGAGGAAAGCCTGCGCGGCGCGGCGCTTTGGGACGAGGTCAAGGACAAGCTCGACAAGAGCGCCTACGCGCTTTCGGGCGGCCAGCAGCAGCGTCTGTGTATTGCGCGCACGCTGGCGCTCAACCCCGACGTGATCCTGTTTGACGAGCCCTGCTCGGCGCTCGACCCCATCTCGACGCTGGCGATCGAGGACCTTATGTCGTCGATTGTGGCCGAGCGCGCCATCGTCATCGTGACGCACAACATGGAGCAGGCGTCGCGCGTTTCCAACCGCACGGCGTTCTTCTACATGGGCGATATGGTCGAGTACGACGAGACCGACGAGATTTTCCAACGGCCCAAGGATAAGCGGCTGAATGATTACCTCACTGGCATGTTCTCCTAGTCCGGGACATGCTTGAGGCCCGCGGCGACCACGGTTGCCGCGGGACTGATTGGAGAGGCGGGTCATCTCTTGCGGGAGATGGCCCGCCTTTTTGTGTCGTGTGCGGCCTGCCTTTTCGCTGCTATCATGGACAACGTTGAATTTCTACGAAGGAGCAGGGCATATGGCGATTCTTTTGGGATGCGATTCCATCAGCCTAGAGTTTCCCACCAAGCATATTTTCGATAGCGTGACGCTCGGCGTGGGCGAGGGCGACCGCATTGGTATCGTCGGTAAAAACGGCGACGGCAAGTCGACGCTGCTGAGTGTACTCGCCGGCACGCTGGAACCCGACGACGGCCGCGTGACGCACCGCCGCGGCACCACGATCGGTCTACTCGGCCAAAAGGACCAGCTTGTCGACACCGATACCGTGCATCATGCCGTTGTGGGCGACACGCCTGAGTACGAGTGGGCATCGAGCCCCCGCACGCGTCAGATCCTCGCCGGCCTCATCAGCGATGTGCCCTGGGAGGGCACGGTGGGCGAGCTTTCGGGCGGCCAGCGCCGTCGCGTGGACCTCGCTCGCCTGCTGATTGGCGACTACGACGTGCTCATGCTCGACGAGCCCACCAACCACCTGGACATGCGCACCATCAACTGGCTCGCGCGTCACTTAAAGGCTCGCTGGCAGCGCGGCCAGGGCGCCATGCTCGTGGTCACGCACGACCGTTGGTTCTTGGACGAGGTCTGTACCAGCATGTGGGAGGTCCACGACGGCCAGGTTGATCCCTTCGAGGGCGGCTACTCGGCATATATCCTGCAGCGCGTGGAGCGCGACCGCATGGCCGCCGTTACCGAGGAGCGCCGTCGCAACATGGCGCGCAAGGAGCTCGCGTGGCTGAGCCGCGGCGCCCAGGCGCGTTCCACCAAGCCCAAGTTTCGCGTTGAGGCTGCTCGCGAGCTGATCGCCGACGTACCGCCCGTGCGTGACGAGCTGGAGCTCAAGCGCCTTGCCGTGAGCCGCCTAGGCAAGCAGGTCATCGATGTCATCGACGTGGATGCCGGCTATGCGGATACCGATGGTGCGCCCAAGCAGGTGCTCACCGACGTGACCTGGCTCATCGGTGCGGGCGACCGCTATGGCCTTTTGGGCGAGAACGGCGCCGGCAAGTCGACCTTGCTCGACGTGATCCAGGGCAAGATCGCGCCCCTGCGCGGCCGCGTGAAGATTGGCCAGACAGTGCGCTTTGGCGTGCTGTCGCAGCAGCTCGAGGAACTCGAGCCCTACATGGGTGACACGATCCGCGAGGTGCTCGGCAACTATAAGAAGTACTACGTCATCGACGGCAAGGAGACTTCGCCCGAGAAACTTTGCGAGCGCCTGGGCTTTACGACACAGCAGCTCTGGAGTCGCATCGGCGATCTTTCGGGCGGCCAGCGCCGTCGCCTGTCGCTGCTGCTGACGATCCTGGACGAGCCCAACGTGCTTATCCTGGACGAGCCCGGAAACGACCTGGATACCGATATGCTGGCGATTGTCGAGGACCTGCTCGACGGCTGGCCCGGCACGCTGATCCTGGTGACGCACGACCGCTTCTTGATGGAGCGCGTGACCGACCAGCAGTGGGCGCTGCTCGACGGCCACCTGACGCATATGCCCGGCGGCGTGGACCAGTACCTGCGCCTGTGCAACGCTACTGCCGAGGGCGAGCCCGTGGGCGCACCGAGTGCCAAGACCGGCACGTTCGACACCGGCGCCGCAGCGGTTGCGGCCGAAAAGCCCAAGACGAGCGGGCAGCCCAACGGTCTTTCCAACGCCGAGCGACAGAAGCTCCGCCGCGAGGTGAGCTCGCTCGAGCGCAAGATGGAGACGCAGCGCGCTCGCGTGGAGGAGGCCGAGGCTGCGATGGCTCAGGTCGATCCCACCAACTACACGGCGCTGGGCGAGCAGCAGGCAAAGATCGACGAGGCCCACGCCGCCATGGACGAGCTGGAGATGGCATGGCTCGAAGCGAGCGAAAAGCTCGAGGGCGAGGAGTAGACGAGGATGATCAAAGCCGCGTTTTTCGATATCGACGGCACGCTGCTGAGCTTTAAGACCCATCGGATTCCGGCGTCGGCACAGCAGGTGCTCGACAGCTTTCATGAGCAGGGGATTGCGTGCGTGATCGCCACGGGTCGCCCGACCTACCAGATGCCCGATTGGCTGTTCAACTTGGGTTGGGATGCGTACATTACGCTTTCGGGCCAGCACTGTTTTGATGCCAAGGGCGTTTACCGTAGCTGCCCGATTGACCCGGACGACGTTGCGGTGATTGTGGACCAGGTGGCGCAGGGGCGCTATGACTCGCTGTGTATACAGGGCGAGAACTCGTTTGTGAACCGCCTGTCCGAGCGCGTGGTGACGGCAGGCAGCAACGCGGGAATCGTCTACCACGAGGAGCCGTTTGAACACGCCTTCGATGCGCCGGTTTACCAGTTCTGCGCCTTTGTGGATCCGGCCGACGAGCATATCGTGACCGATGCCGTGTCGCATTCGCTCACTACGCGCTGGTGTGACCTGTTCTGCGACATTATTCCGGCCAACGGCGGCAAGGACCTGGGTGTCGCGGCGACGCTGGAGCGCCTGGGTGTCGACGCGAGCGAGGCGATCGCCTTTGGCGATGGCGAGAACGACCTGTCGATGTTTTCCGCCGTGGGCACGAGCGTGGCCATGGGCAACGCGCAGGATACCGTGAAGGCCGCGGCGACCTACGTGACGACCGCCGTGGACGACGACGGCATCTACAACGCCGCGAAGCACTTTGGACTCGTGTAGCTGCGGGCCGGCACCTGGCACCTGGGGACATTCCTTGCGGGGCGTCCCCATTTTGTTTTCGTCCCGCACGTTTTGTGAAATGCGGCTAACTTTTAGGCAAAGTAGTAAGACATGGGCAACTTTTGCGGTAAAGTTAGCCGTGGAAAGTATCCAAAGGCTAACTAGCAATCATTGCGAAAGGCGGCCCATGGCCCTACGTGAATCCGGAGAAGACTATCTCGAATCGATCTACGTTCTGTCGCAACGTCAGGGCATCGTGCGCTCGATTGATGTTGCAGAGTACCTTGGCGTAACTAAGGCAAGCGTTTCAAAAGCTATGGCGACGTTGGAGAACAACGGCTACGTCGAAATGGGCAAGCGAGATGTTCATCTGACGGAGCGTGGTCTGGAGGTCGCTCGTCAAATGTGGGAGCGTCACTGCTTTTTCGTGGGGCTGCTGGAGGATGCGGGTGTTTCGGCTGAGGTCGCGTCGCAAGAGGGCTGCCACATGGAGCACTGCCTAAGCGAGGAAAGCTTCGAGAAGCTGAGGGCGATGCTGGGACGGGACGGTGCTTCGGCGCCAATAATGACCGACTAGCACTCCCGCAGCGGCGCGCCTCCCGCGCCGGAACGGCGCGGGACAGCGACCGAGATGAGTGGTCCCACCAACTAAGTCCAACTCAGACAAGGAACCCCACCAGCAAGCGATGCCCAAGAACCGCCAGCAACGTTACCGCAGGCCGGGGCCGGGCTTGGTTTTGAAAACATTCCGCAGACCAGAAGTGCCCCCGTTCGTAGCTCCGAAGGAGCAGAACGGGGGCACTTCATTGGTCGAGGACGTTTTCAAAACCAAGCCCGGCCCCGGCCGGACAGCCCACGAACGCTACAAGTTCTTGACACCCATCGCGCGCATGGCGTTCAGGATGGCGATGATCGCCACGCCCACGTCGCCAAAGACGGCAAGCCACATATTGGCGATGCCCAGCGCTGCCAGCACAAGGATCAGCAGCTTAATGCCCAGCGCAAAGATGATGTTCTGCCAAACAATCGACATGGTCTTGCGCGCCACGCGAATAGCGCGGGAGATGTTGGACGGCTTGTCATCCATGAGCACAACGTCGGCGGCCTCGATCGCAGCGTCGGAGCCCATGGCGCCCATGGCAATGCCCACGTCGGCGCGCGTAAGCACAGGCGCGTCGTTGATGCCGTCACCGACAAAGGCGAGCCTGCCCTTGCCACTTTCGGCCGCGAGCAGCGCTTCAACACGCTCGACCTTGTCGCCCGGCAGCAGCTGCGCGTGGAACTCGTCGAGGCCGAGCTGCTTGGCCACCGCAGCAGCCACTTCCTCGCGGTCGCCCGTGAGCATGACGGTGCGCTTGACGCCGGCGGAGTGCAGGTCGCGGACCGTCTGCTCGGCATCGGCCTTAACGGTGTCTGCAATCACGATGTGACCGGCGTACACGCCTTCAACGAGCACATGCAGGATCGTTCCGGCGACCTCGCAATCGGGCGATTTGGCTCCGGCCGCGGCGAGCATCTTTGCGTTGCCAACGACGACGTGCTTGCCGTCGATGATTGCCGTCACGCCGTGGCCCGCGTCGTTGGCGGAGTCGCTAACGCGCTTGGGGTCGACCTCGCCCTGGTAGGCGACACGCACGGACTGCGCGATGGGGTGATCGGAGAACGACTCCGCAAGGGCTGCGACCTCGAGCAACGACTGCTCGGTATAGCCTGCCTCGGGGTGCACCGCGACTACCGAGAACGTGCCGTTGGTGAGCGTGCCCGTTTTGTCGAAGACGACGGTATCCACGTCGGCGAGCGTCTCGAGGTAGTTGGAGCCCTTGATGAGAACGCCCAGCTTGGACGCGCCGCCGATGCCGCCAAAGAAACTCAACGGTACGCTGATCACGAGGGCGCACGGGCAGCTGACGACCAGGAAGGTCAGGCCGCGCAGAATCCAGTTGGACCAGGCGCCGGTGACCAGGCCGCCGCCGAGCGCGAGCACCGCGGCGGCTCCGGTGACGGCGGGGGTGTAGACGCGGGCAAAGCGCGTGATGAAGTTCTCGGTGCGCGCCTTCTTTTCGCTGGCGTTTTCAACGAGCTCCAGGACGCGCGCAACGGTGGACTCGCCAAAGGGCTTGGTGGTGCGCACGTGGATGAGGCCCGTCATGTTGATGCAGCCGCTGATGATATCGTCGCCGGACTTGGCGGGGCGGGGAACTGACTCGCCCGTGAGTGCGGCGGTGTCGAGCTGGGTTTCGCCCTCGACGATGACGCCGTCGATAGGCACGCGCTCGCCGGGCTTGACCACGATCACGGTGCCCACGGCGATGTCATCGGGAAAGACCTGTTCGAGCGTGCCGTCGGGCTGCTCGACGTTAGCGTAGTCGGGCGCGATGTCCATCATGGCGCTGATCGACTTGCGGCTCTTGCCCACGGCGTATGCCTGGAACAGCTCGCCGACCTGGTAGAACAGCATGACGGCGGCGCCTTCGGCCATGTGCGGGTCGGTATCGGGGAAGAACACCATGGCAAACGCGCCGATGGTCGCGACGGCCATGAGGAAGCTCTCGTCGAACGCCTTGCCGCGGCGGATGTTATTGAATGCCTTTTGCAGTACGTCGTAGCCCGCAATCAAAAACGGCACGAGGAACAGCGCGAAGCTGGCGTAGATGTTGCCCGGGGTGCCGAATGTGGCGGCGAGGGTGCCGAGCTCCTCGAGGGCGTACACCACCGCAAAAATGCCCAGCGCTACCAGGATGCGGTTGCGCTTGTGCTCAAGGGACTCTTTCTTCTTGCGCTTCTTCTTTTTCTTTTTGGGGTCGGCGGTGGCCATGACTCGTATCCTCCCATTTGAATGAATGAACACTCGCTCATATAATTTC
This sequence comes from Collinsella sp. CLA-ER-H3, assembly GCF_040092425.1. Classification (NCBI taxonomy): domain Bacteria; kingdom Bacillati; phylum Actinomycetota; class Coriobacteriia; order Coriobacteriales; family Coriobacteriaceae; genus Collinsella; species Collinsella sp. CLA-ER-H3. The sequence goes on along the minus strand of NZ_JBBNLP010000004.1, from coordinate 120,603 downwards.
GCGAGCAAAGGCCGCGGCAAGCGCGGCCTTGCAGGTTGGCGTAAACCTGGGCTAGAGAATAATCTCGCAGTCCGGCTCGGCGTCGGCCGTAAACTCAACAACGCGGTTGAGCACCTCGTCGAACTCAGCATCATCGGCCTCGAGCGTCAGCTTCTGGGTCATAAAGTTGACGGACACGGATTTAACGCCCTCGAGCTTGGCCAGCTCGTCCTGAAGCTCACGCGCGCAGTTGGCGCAGTCGATCTCGTCGAGTTTAAACTGCTTTTTCATGGTGGGTTCCTTTCCCTGTGTTAGCGGTCTGGGTGCCGGCCGCGCTGATACCGTGGTTGATTGCTATTCGCAGATATGGCTCATGCCCTGGTTAAGCATGGTGTAGACGTGATCGTCGGCGAGCGAGTAGAGAATGTTGCGGCCGTCGCGGCGGAACTTGACCAGGTGCGACTGCTTAAGCGTGCGCAGCTGGTGCGACACCGCAGACTGCGAGGTTGCGGTCGCTTCGGCGATGTCGGCCACGCAGAGCTCGCGGCCCATGAGGGCATAGAGAATCTTGATGCGCGTGGTGTCGCTGAAGACCTTGAACAGGTCGGCAAGGTCGTACAACAGCTCCTCGTCGGGAAGGTCCTCGGGCGAGCAGGTGGTGGGGACGATCGGCTCGGTGGCCTCGATGCCAGTCTTTGTTTCATCAGCGTGGCTGCTCATTGCAATATCCTTTCATATGAACATGCGCTCATATAACTTACTTCCGATTATATGAGCGCATGTTCATATGTCAATGACGTTCAGGTAATTCGTCGCACAAAATGATGGGGAATAGTGGACGAGATTCCGGACTGAGCGGTTTTGATAGCCGATGCCGGGGTGGGTGCCCCCGCGCCGTGCAAAAATTGGAGTATTCTGCAACTATAGGGGGTCCGTTAATCTATTCCAGGCCAAATAAAGCCGCTCAAGAGTTATCCAAGGGCGGTAAACAGACAAGGTCTTCCTCAAATGTTGCCTAACGTTCCCGTTCGATAGCGTTTTTGTTTCTCATTTGGATTAACTTGTGGGTGCTGGAGGGCCGACCCTGCTGAATACTCGCAATTTTGCACATCGCTAGGGTACCCACCTTGTTAGCCGGTCTAGCTTCCGGCCCCGAAGATTCTGCCCTCGGGCGCGAGGCTGCTTATTTGGGCAAATGATGGGCTGTCGGATTCGACAGTCTGCATGTCATCGATTGCCGGAGCCTCGTTAATCGTCGGATCGTCTAATGTGATGCCTTCGAGCATTGCTTTTTCGAGGTCGATTCTTTGACGCTCTTCGGAATCTTGGCGAAGCTCCTCCTGGATTCGTTTCTTCTCCTCAATAAATCGTCTGAGCACAAACAGTCTCAGGTCCTCTTGCATGATTCGAAAGTCTTTTGGCAGACGCGATGGGCGTATGTCTTCTTTCCGCTGGATTGCCTCCATGACCCTAACGAAAGAGCTGGCATGCATAAAGGAATAACGGCTGACGGTGATGATTCCGTACCCCATGGACGCAAGTGCGTTCTTGCGTTCTTCGTCGATGGCGCGGTCTTCTTCCGCGTCGTGATAAAAACCGTTGTATTCAATATCTGTTCGAGATCTCTTCAGATATGCATCCATAAAGAACTTTTTGCGTCTCGTGAGATTTTTTGCGGCGGCGGTGACCTGTACCTCGTAATCGGTCTCAATTCCCTTAATACCAAGTCCACCTTCGCTTTTGGGCAGCGTAAGCATCATGACAAAGGCCGTTTCCATGGGAGACCGGCATCCATCGCGTACACATTGAATCGCCTTTCGGGCAAGGGCCAAACCGTCACATCTGGTAATGGAATTAAAGAACTGCTTTAGCCTCTCGGTCGAGGTAAGCGCGAAACGCTCGGTATAGGAGGTTGAAGAGCCGGTTCCTAGGGAATAGGCGCCGCACAGTTCAAAGTAGTACTCCACTAGTTCGAGAAAAGGGAGATAGGTGGCGGCCTGAAGTGCACAAAGCTCAACACCAACAACGAAGATGCCTTCTCCGAGCTCTATAAAGCGTGAGTTTGAGAATCGCTTTGACGAAACGTGGCATCGACAGTTCATCGCGTAGCGTGCGTTCCTGCGATCAAACACCATTACCTCGAGGGGATCGTTTGCGTCGAGGGAAACATTGTGTTTGGTGAGCCATTCTGCGGCTGCGTCAAGGAGCGTTCCGGTGGGACATGATCCGTAAATCGCGGCAGGGTTACAGGGCTTGGTGTCTTTCGCAGACGCCGAATGCGCGGCCTGGTAGACCGCTTTTGCAGTGGTATGTGACAATACGATACTCATGGTATATATCGTGTCAGCTAATGCCGTGTTGATGGCGCTGAGTGGGAAAGTCGTTTTAGGGGCCTAACCAAATGCTGTCCAAAAGCTTGACGCAATTATGGGTTGGCACGCCTAAAATCAATGTTCTCGCAGCTTAGCTATAGCATATAAAAACTCAATTGCTGCACATTTGATATCGATGCATCACCATCCGACAACGAATTACGTGTCGGGAATTGGCCGAAATCGTTCAAAATGAGGGTTCAGAATTTGTGATGGCAGATCTATCTGTGGAACGTAGGGCGGCCCCGCTGCGGTGTTTCCCGCTGCGAGGCCGCTCGTGAGCAAGCAGTGTTTGTCGCAGGCGTTGCTATTTCGCGAATAGGTTCTTGAGGTTGAACTCGGCCTGTACCGTGCGGAGCATGAGGTCGGTGTCGTCCAGACCCAGATGCTGCTCGTTGGCGTCGGCGGCGAGGGTTCCGCGGCGGCGCGCCCAGTTCTCGAGTGCGGCGGGGGCGGACTCGCGGGGGAGCGAGCGCACATCGGCATCCAGGCTGCGGCAGATCTGGCGCGAGTCGATGACGATGATCTTACCCGCGCGGCGTGCCTCGGCGTAACCGTCCAGGTGAATCTTGAACCAGCTGTCCTCAAAGGCGGCGTTATGCGCCATGTACGGGTACTTCTTCATAAGCTTGAGCAGCTGCTTTTGCAGCTCCTTGTTCTCGCGGAAGGGCGTTTTGCCGTCGATGTCGTCCCAGGTAATGTGGTGGATATTCGACAGCGGCACATCTTCGCCGCGGTAGATGTCGGGCAGGCCGCAGTAGTGCGCCTCGGCGTCGTGCGGGATGGCGTCGCTGGTGAGTTCCATGATCTCCCAGCCCACGTTGATGATATAGCCGCGTTCGGGTGCACGGCCGGTGGTCTCGATGTCGATACCGAGCACGGTGCCCTGGATGGGCTTGCGGGCGTAGGCCACGCCGAGCGCGTCGCGGTCACCGCGGATCTCGCGCATAACGGACGCGGCGGTGCGCTTTTGCATCTTGCCGATGGCGGCGCAGGTGTCGGCGTCGGACAGGCCGCGCGAGAGCGTCGCGGGCGTCACATTGCGCAGGCGTGCCTCGCCAATCTGGTCGCAAAGGTCGCGGTTGCGGTCGGCCAGGTCGCGCACGGTGGCAAAGTCGAAGCCGGGGTCGTCCTCGGCAGTAAAATACTCGGTCTCGAGCACCTTGAGGGCCTCTTCGCCCTTCTGGCGCTCGGACTCCATGGCACCGTGATCGCCATAGATAAACATAGGGATAAACGGTTGGCGTTCGTATTCGAGTGCTTGCGAAACGTTCATAGGCTGCTCCTTGGATGGGCCGCGTCGCGCGGCTCAGGGTTACTGAGTTGTGGCGAGATGATAGTTTGCCATGGGCAACTATTGGCACCGCGCTCGGGACAACTACAATACCCTAGTTGACCGCTAGGACTTTTACAATGCTGCCGAAAGACACGAAAGGTTCCATCCGTCATGGATTTGCTGATTGATATTTTGCTCGACGCCGGCAAGGACACGCTGTCGCTGGTGCCGTTTTTGTTGGTGACGTATCTGGCCCTCGAGACCCTGGAACACGTCGCGGGTGACCGCGTTAACGGCGCCATCAAGCGCGCTGGTGCCGCGGGCCCCGTGGTTGGCTCGTTACTGGGCATGGTGCCGCAGTGCGGCTTTTCGGCAATGGCGGCCACGCTGTACGCCGGTCGTGTCGTGACCTTGGGCACGTTGGTGGCGGTGTTTCTTTCGACCTCCGATGAGATGCTGCCGCTGTTGCTCGCCGAGCAGGTGCCCGTGCAGACCATGGCGATGCTTTTGGCTTCGAAGGCACTGATCGCGCTGGTCACGGGCTTTATCGTGGACGCCGCCATTCGCGGCTTGCGTCGTAACGCTCGCGCGCATGCGACGATTCGCCGTACCGTGCTGGGAATCGCGGCCAACCCGGCCCACGTGAATTGCGCGCACGACGACCACACTGGCGGTGACATCATTGACGAGGTGGCCGAGGCGGGCGTGAGCGCCGATCACATCCATGAGCTGTGCGAGCGTGACCATTGCGGTTGCGATGATGATGAAGATGAACATGAGCGCGACCACGGACACAGCCATGATCACGGTCACATGGGCGAGCATGAGCACCACCACGGCCACAGCCACGACCACTCCCACGAGGGCGCGCCCGTTCTGTCAATTATCCGCAGTGCGATCTCGCACACCATACAGGTATCGGTATTCATTTTTCTGGTGACGCTGATTCTGGTCGCCGTGCTCGAGACATTCGGCGAATCGGCGATTGAGCAGTTCCTGCGCGGTAACGAGACGCTTGCGGTCCTGGGCTCGGCGCTTATCGGCTTGATTCCCAACTGCTCGGCCAGCGTCGTTATCACGCAGCTGTATCTGGAAGGTGCGCTGCAGCTGGCACCGATGCTCGCCGGCACGCTTATCTCCGCCGGCGTGGGCTACCTGGTGCTGTTCCGCACCAACCGCAGCGCCCGCGAAAACGTCGTGTTCCTGATTATGATGTACGTTATCGGCGCGGGCTGGGGTCTCATCCTTTCCGCCGTTGGTCTCTAAGTAGATGTTTGGGATAGGCCGTAAAAACTGGGGTATGCCGTAAAATCTACCGCCATGACTTGGGCGTTGGATGCGCGTCAATCGCCAAAACAAAAAGGTAGATTTTTAGGCATGTCCCAAAAATCTACCTTGGTTAGCGCAGTAGCTCGGTGAGGTTGCGTTTAAAGCGGATGCGGTCTTCGCTGGTAAATGCCGCCGGTCCGCGAGTGCGTCCGCCGGCGCGGCGCACCTTCTTTTCCTCGTGGCGAATAAACAGCTGCATGTCGATGGTCGCTTTGTCGTAGACGCGCCCGCGCACACCGATGGCGGCGGCATCGCGCCCGAGCACCATGCTCGCCAAGCCAATGTCCTGCGTCACGACCACGTCGCCCGCCTGCAGGCGTTCGACAATGGCAAAGTCGGCGCTGTCGGCGCCCACGCTCACATCGAGCGTCGTGACCCAAAAGCCGCGTCGCGCGTGCTCGGCATCGCGCGGGTCGTCGCGGCGAATGTGCCGTTCCAGGTTTTGCGTGCTGTTGCCGGCGATAACAACGGCGACGCCCGCCCGCCGCGCGCAGTCAATCGACTCGCGCGTGACCGGGCAGGCGTCTGCATCGATAAAGAGCGTTCGCGGCATCTAGTGCACCAGTTTGCCAAATTGAATAGCGCGGACAATGAGCGTTACGCCAAACACCAGCAGCGCGGCGCCGCTAAAGATGACGAGCATCTTTGCCGACCACAGCGGATAGATAAACACGAACATGCCGGCGATGATGGAGAGCGCGCCGCTCAGGATGGCGAGGGCGCGGTTGGACGAAAGCTCGGACTCCAGAATGGACATGACACCTTCGACAATCCAGCCAAAGCCGGCCACGATAACCACCATCGTGGTGAGCGTCGCGGTCGAGAAGGCCTGGTTGCGCAGGATTATGACGCCGCCCAAGATAATGAGTAGGTTGGAGATGATGCTCGTCACGCGCCAGCCGGTGGGCAGCAGCGGCTCAAAAATGGCAGTGAACAGCCTGATGGCAGCGGTGATTACAAAGTAAAAACCCAGGATGGTCGTCAAAAAGACGAGGGACTTGGCGGGTGCAAAAAGCAGCGCGATACCAGCAATGAGTGCCACGACGCCCGTGATGGCGTAGATCCAGCGCACGGCCTTGACGGCTTTGCCCGCCATGCTTTTCTCGTCAAATCCAAACTGGCTCGATTTTTGGTCATCGTTCTTAAAGATGCCCATAACGTCTCCTTTCCGTGTGGTGCACGTCGCGTCCATTGCTCTCCGTGCGGCGTACGCCAAAAGTGCTGCAACAAGTATCGCCCAAGGGCGCCGATGCATGGGGCGGGAAGGACGAATTGCCGCCCCACATTCCCGAACTGTTACTTTTGTTCCCGCTTCAGTGAGGATTAATCAACAGCTGTAGAACATTACGCCGCTGTATGTAATTGCCTGCGTTTTAGGTTAGATTTTCCTAAGGACAATTGGCTTGTATTGGGGGTCCCTATGAACGAAGCAGTTCCCGAGGCGCCGGTAAGCGCTGAGTCGATGGCAAAGCAAGGTTGCGAAAAGCTCGGCTTGGACGCGTTTGATGCGTTGGTTCGCCGCGCCCGCACGTGCCGTCGCTTTGACGAGTCCATGCGCGTGCCGCGTGAGTTTTTGCTCGAGCTGGCGGAGCTGGCGCACCTGACCCCGTGTGGTGCCAATGCTCAGCGTCTGCGTTTTCATGCGGTAAGCGGTGCAGAGGACTGCGCGCGTGTATTTGACGAGCTCGCATGGGCCGGCGCACTTAAGGATTGGCCGGGTCCTGCCGAGGGCGAGCGCCCGACCGGCTACATCGCGATTCTGGCTGAGCGCGCCGTTCCGGGCAAGCCTGCCGCTCCCATTACCGAGGTCGACACAGGCATTGCCGCGCAGACGATGATGCTCGCCGCCCGCAGCGCCACGCCCGAGGTGGCAGCCTGCATGTTCAAGGCCTTTACGCCCCATGCGATCGATGCCATGGGGCTCGATAACGACAAGTATGAGCTCAAGCTGATCATGGCGTTTGGCATTCCGGCCGAGACACAGGTGATCGATGCGATCGATTCCAACCCCGACGGCTCCATCAATTATTGGCGCGACGAGGCGCGGCTGCACCACGTACCCAAGCGTCCGCTTGCCGACGTGCTGCTGTAGTTGTGCGTCGTTGCGGTGCAATCCGGCGGCAAAATCACCACAAAGGCTCCTGTCCCCTTTGTGGTGGTACGAGGGGAGGGTGTGTGGCAGATCTGTATTTGGTGCGTCATGGGCAGACTGAGCTCAATGTGCAGAGCATTTTGCAGGGCTGGCACGATTCGCCGCTTACGGCGCGCGGGCGCGAGCAGGCGCTGACGGCGCGTACGGCGTTTGCGGCGCGTGGCGTGGCCTTTGATCATGTGTATTCCTCGCCGTTGGGCCGGGCGCGGCATACGGCCGAGCTTATCGTTGGCGAGGGCCGTTCCATTGAGCTGGTCGATGACCTACGCGAGTGGCATTTGGGCTCGCTGGAGGGCACATCAAATCGTGATATGCCGCCGCAGCCCTGGGGCGATTATCCGGTCGCGTTTGGCGGCGAGTCGGAAGTGCAGCTCCAGTCGCGTATGGTCGCGGTGCTGTCGCGCATTATGGCCCGCCCCCAGCATAACTGCGTGCTGGCAGTCTCCCACGGCTCAGCCTGCCAGGAGTTTCTTGAGTATGTGACTGGCAGGGGAGAGCTACCCGACAACGGTGCCGTGCTTCATTTTTGCTATTGCAACGGGGCGTTTTCGCTCCTTGATTGGTAACGAACGAAAGGACCCCTATGAATAAAGACCTGTATCTGGTTCGTCATGGGCAGACAATATTCAACCTTAAGCGCATTATTCAGGGTTGGAGTGACTCGCCGCTCACGCAGCTGGGATGCGACCAGGCGGCGCGTGCCGGCATGTTCTTGCGTGCGCGCGGCATTGAGCCCGATCATGCCTACACCTCCACACTTCATCGCACCGAGCAGACTATCGCCAACCTGTGGCCGGGCTTGGCGTATGAGCGCCTGGACGGCCTGCGTGAGTGGTTCTTTGGCGACTTTGAGGCCGAGCGCGTGATGCTCATGCCCGAGCGCCCGTGGCGCGACTTCTATCGCCAGTTTGGCGGCGAGGGCCAGATGCAGGTGCGCGAGCGCATGGTGGCGACGTTGACCGATCTTATGCGTCGCCCGGACCACGAGTGCGTGCTCGCGGTGAGCCACGGCTCGGCCATCAAGGAGTTCATGGACCACGTGAAGGGTGCGGCGGCCGACGAGCGCGATCGTGTGCCGGGCAACTGCTCGGTGCTACATTTCGTGTTTGACGACGAGGCCGGTACGTTTGAGCTGATTGAGATTTTTACGCAGGAGGATTACGCGCGCGAGCTGGGGCTTGAACCGCTTGTGGCTACTGCAGGTCCGCAGCGCGGATAACGCGAGCGCGGCGGCGCGGGTCGCCGGCATAGCTTCTCGACGCAAAAGGGGCGGAGATGCATGTACCTGCTGCATCTCCGCCCCCTGTTTGTTGAGCTGCCGATTTTTGTGTTGGGCGCTCTGGTCTTGCTAGAACCGCGCGACCTGGTGCGTGAACAGACCTGTCGGAACCTGCGGTGCGGCGCCGCTGACCTGCGCGGCGGGGAAGAGCACGGCAACGGTAAAGTTGAACGGCTCCTTGCCGGTGTACGTTCCGGCGGCACGGGTCTCATCGGCCAGCAGCTGCGACGCCCCGGTCAGAGCAGCGGCGTAGGCGGGGTCGTCGGCCAGTGCCGGCTCCGGTGCTTGGTCGAGCATAGCGCGGATGGCCCCGACGGCGTCCTCGCGCTTGACCTCCCACGCGCGGTGCGTAATGCCCGCGGGGTCGGTGACGGCGTAGAGCGACGCGCCCTCTTTGGCGGCGCCCAGGATGATATCCATGACGGGCGAGGCCTCGTAGGCGAGCGACACGGGGCGCGGCTGCACCTTGAGCTCGGCGATCGCGCGCGCGGCGGCGGCCACGTCAGCGCTGGCATCGCCCTTGTCGCCCGCAAGTACACTCGTCGGGCAGATCGCCACGACACCCGTCACGCGTCCCGGCTCACCCGAGCATTCGTACACGTAATACGCCGCACCCGGGTCCTTGAGCATCAGGCCATCGGCAAGGGCTCCGCGCAGAGCATCGTTGCCGCTCAGGATGCTGCCCATTGCAGGCAGCGCCTCGAGCACGCGGTCCTGAGCCGGGCGGATGCAGGGAAACGGAAGTGCTTTCATGGGCGGTCCTAACGCACGAGTCGGTTTGTTCGCGGCTTATTATGCCCCAACTTGGCCGCTCGCGTCCCAGAGCACGTTATCGGCGAGCGCGATTAGCACCTGCTGACAACGAACGATATCGGCATGGGGCACATATTCGTTGGGCTTGTGCGCGAGTGCGAGCGACCCGGGACCGTAGCTCATGCAATTGCGGTTGCCTGTCTTGCCGGCAATGACGGCGGTGTCGGTGTAGCCGGTAAAGAAGCCGACGGTCGTGTCCGCGTCCGTCACGTCATCGGCGGCACGCTTGAGCGCTGCTAGAAGGGGAGAGTTCGGGTCGCGCTCGATGGCGGGGCGGTCGCCCGTCACGGTGTGGCTGCCGTGGCAACCGGGAACGGCGGCTTCGGCGACGGCGATGGCCTGCTCTACCATGCGCGTCGCGGCGGCCGTATCGGTCGGCGGGGTCAGACGCATGTCGACCCAGACTTTGGCGCGGTCGGGCACGACATAGGGGCGATATCCGCCCTCGATTTGGCCAAACGTGATGGTCGAAGACCCCAGCTCATCGTGCGCGGGCAGCGCCACAAACGCGCGACGGAGCGAACACACGACCTCGGCCATGGCGGCGACGGCATCCGTGCCCTTCCACGGCTGGCTCGCATGCGCCGTTACGCCAGCCATTTCAATCTCGAACCACGTGCGCCCCTTGTGCGCCACCTGGATCTGTCCGTCGGTGGGTTCGGTGTCCAGCACCCATTCACGCGAGCCGACCCAGCCGGCATCGATCGCGGCCTCTGAGCCGCGCATAAAGTCTTCCTCGTCGACCGAGCAGATGAGCGAAAAGCCGCGGCGGGGCAACGCGCCATCCGCCGCCACGCGCTCGAGCGTATGGACCAGTGCGGCAATGGCGCAGGCCAGGCCGCTCTTCATGTCGCAGGCGCCACGGCCATAGAGTTTATCGTCGCGCACAACCGCCCCAAGCGGTGCGATGTCTGCGTCCCAGCCATCGCCCAAGGTGACGGTATCCATGTGGCAGATATAGACCAGCCGCGGCTCGTCGCTTTGGCCCGGCACGGTGACTATAAGGTTGCGGCGCCCGGGCAGCACTTCGAGCTCCTCAATCTGCACGGCATCGAGCGCAGAACTATCAAGTTGTGCCAGCTGCTGCTCAATGAGCCTCTTAATGAAGCGCTCAATTTCATCCTCATACGCGCCCGGGTCTGAGCTGTCGATCCGCACGAGCTCCTGCGCAAGCCGCCAGGCAAAGTCCTCATCAACCATATGCAACCTCACAATCAGTTTGCTTTCCAAACCGATTGTAAGCCTCCTGAGAGATTCGCGACGCGCGCGCAGCAGCATTTACCGTTCGCAGGCCGAGCCAGCGCGTTTGCCGTCCGAGCGGGTTTACAAACGGCGCGGTGGGTACGTAGCCTTTATGGACGACATGCTGTGTGACATATCTGCCTTTCGGTATCACCGGATACCTCCACAGGTTTTGGCGATAATGCCGGACCTGCCCGATTCTGCGGACGATCCGCGCAGGGAGCATCTTTGTGAGCATCCGCTCGTCAAGCATTTCCTGGGCACCCCGTTACACGTGTTGGCACAGGGCGGCTGCGGACGTAAGGGCGATCGCATTGTCAGGCATGTTTGGAACGGGGAGAGGCCGTTTGACTCCGTGCGGCAGACAGAGTTTGGCCTCGATGTCGCGTCCCCGCTCTTTACCCTGCTGACCCTGGCTTCCTCGGTCTCAAACGAGCGTCTGATCATGTGCATGTATGAGATGTGCGGCACCTTTGCCGTGTGCAAGATTGCGCCTCAGGTAAAGTTGGCACTTGTGCAGGCATATGGGGACCGGTGGGGCGACGCACGGTCGGGCTGGGAAAACGTAAAGGATACCTCGGGGAATCCAACGGACTTGTGGAAACGACCTCCCCTGATTGAGCTCTCTGAACTTACCGAGTATGTCGATAAGATCCCGGGGCTCCGTGGCGCTAAATCGTTCACGCGTGCCGCGAAATGCATTACGGGGGTGGCGGCATCGCCGCTCGAGGTCCAGGCTTCGATGCTGTTTGGCCTTACGAGGTTGCGCGGCGGCGAAGGGCTGCGCCTTACCAATAACGTTGAGATTCGTATGACGCGCAGTGCCCGCCTGATTTCGGGGCTTGATAGGCGCTATGCCGATATTCTGCTGGCAAATAAGGACGGCAGCCGAGAGTGTCTGGTTGAATGCCAGGGTAAAGCCATTCATGGATCCATTGAATCCAAGATCTCGGACTCCGATCGAACGACGGCGCTGCAAGCGATGGGATATCCCGTCGTTTTGATGACCTATGGTCAGCTGGTCGACCCCGATGCCTTCCGCGTGGTGATGGAGCTCATCATGTCCTATCTCGATGTGTCGCTGAAAGACAAGACGCAGCGGCAGCAGGAGCTCGAACGGCGGCTTCGTGAGGAGATTTTTATCGATTGGGCAGGAATGTAGCCGCGCGGTGGGTAAACGGTAGCGCGAGCTAGAGTTCTGGTCGCAAAAAGGCTTCAATTTTGCCTTGGAGGGACCCTAAAAATGCTATCTAGAATAAGTTGTTTCGGAAAATAGACAGTCAACTTACATTCGGCACATAGAGATCGATTTTTACCTACTAAAGTCCCTGATAAAGCTGTTTATCAAAGCGAGTGTGCTTAGCGACTTGAGCCTCACTATCGATTATCTGAAAAAACTTGTTCTGGGTATCATTTTAAAGTCGTCCGGAGCAACAAAATCGGCCCCCGTTTCGTGAAAACGGGGGCCGAATGGGCTTCGTGGCCTGTCTGACAGGCTTGGCGTCGGCGCTATTTGATCACACGCACGCGATACATCGACGGAATCTGCTTGAGCGCCTCGATCGTGCTGCCGTCCAGGTGCTCATCGGTGTCGAACATGGTGTAGGCGTTCTCGCCAGCGGACTCGTTGGTCATACGCTGCACGTTGGCGTTGTCCTTGGCGAGAATGGCTGTGATCTGGCCGATCATGTTGGGCACGTTGGCATGCAGGCAGGCAATGCGGCTTGCGGCGCGCGCCTTGCCCATGCTGCAGGCGGGATAGTTGACGCTGTGCGCGATGTTGCCGTTTTCCAGGTAATCCTTGAGCTCGCTGATGGCCATGTCGGCGCAGTTGGCCTCGGCCTCGCCGGTGCCGGCGCCCGAGTGCGTGGTGATAAACGTGTTGGGCATCTTGACGGTCTTGGGCGTGGCAAAGTCACAGCTAAACCAGCTGAGCTTGCCCGCGCGCAGGGCGGTATCGACGGCGTCTTCGTCGATGATGGTCTCGCGAGCGTAGTTGATGAGCACTGCGCCCGGTGCCAGCAGGTTAATCTGCTCGGTGCTGATCATGCCGATGGTGTCTGCCTTGCTGGGCACGTGGACAGTTAGGTAGTCGCAGCCGCGGCACAGATCCTCGAGCGTGCCCACGCGCTGCACCTCGCGGCTCAGCACCCACGCGTGCTCGACGGAAATGAACGGATCGTAGCCGTAAACGTCCATGCCCAGGTCGACGCAGGCGTTGGCGACCTTGGAGCCTACGTTGCCCAGGCCGATGACGCCGATGCGCTTGCCCTTGAGCTCGCGGCCCACAAAGGCCTTTTTGGCCTTCTCGGCGTCGACCTGAATCTCGGGGTCGTCGGCGTTGTCACGCACCCAGTTCATCGACTGTACCACGCCGCGGCTCGAGAGTACTAGCATGCCCAGGACGAGCTCCTTGACGGCGTTGCTGTTGGCGCCGGGGGAGTTAAAGACGACGACGCCCTTCTTGGCGTACTCCTCGACGGGGATGTTGTTGACGCCGGCGCCGCAGCGGGCGATGGCGCGGATGCCCTCGGGCAGCTCGTAGCCGTGCAGGTCGGTGGAGCGCATCAGAATAGCGTCGGCCTCCTCGGCGGTGCCCACAAACTCGTAGCCCTCGCCAAATTCGACTTTGCCGTCTTTAGTGATGTCGTCGATGGTCTTAATCTTGCGCATGGAAAAACTCCTTAGCAGGTTTTGATCTAAACAGGGTGGTTTGAGATGGCTGGTCGGCCCGCGTGCTGCGGGCTAGTTAGATCGCGGGCTCAAACTCTGCTGCGCCTCGAAGTCCTTCATGTACGTGGCCAGCGCCTGCACGTCTTCCATGGTCACGGCGTTGTAGACGCTCGCGCGCATGCCGCCCACCAGGCGATGGCCCTTGACGTTTTGAATCTGGTGCTCTGCCGCGCCCGCAACAAAGGCGGCGTCGAGGTCGGCGTCGCCGGTGCGGAAGGTGACGTTGGCGATGGAACGGCTGTCGGCCTGCGTGGTGCCATGGAACAGCTCGCTGTTCTCGAGCAGGTCGTAGAGCAGGTTGGCCTTGGCCCAGTTGTGCTCGGCCATGGCTGCGAGCCCGCCGGTCTGTTCAACCCAACGGAACACCTTGCCGCACACGTAGATGCCAAAGGTGTTGGGCGTGTTGAGCATGGAGCCCTTGGCGGCCTGGGTCTTAAGGTCCAGGTACTGCGGCGTCTGCGCAAAGGCCGGACCGTCGGCAATCAGGTCGTCGCGCACGATAACCACGGTGACGCCCGCGGCGCCGGCGTTTTTCTGCGCGCCGGCGTAGATGAGCCCGTAGCGCTCAACGTCGAGCGGCTGCGACAGAAAGCAGCTCGAGACATCGGCGACCAGCGGCACGTCGCCGCAAGCGGGCAGCTCGTGGTACATGGTGCCAAAGATGGTGTTGTTCTGGCAGATGTAGACGTAGTCGAGCCCGCCGCCCGCGGCCTCGGCGGCAATGCGCGCGTTGATGTCGACTATGGTGGGTATGCGGTCGAAATTGGTGTCCTCGGAGCTCGCGAGCAGCACGGCCTCGCCGTACTTGGCGGCCTCCTTGTACGCCTTGTTGGCAAAGTTGCCGGTCACGACGTAGCCGGCGCGGCCGCGGCGCATAAGGTTCATGGGGATGCCTGCAAACTGCAGCGTGGCGCCGCCCTGCAAAAACAGGACGTGGTAGTTGTCCGGGATGTTCAGCAGGCGACGCAGGGTTGCCTCGGCGTCGTCGATGATCTGCTGGTACATGCTAGATCGATGACTCATCTCGAGCACGGACATGCCGCAACCGCGGTAGTCCATCATCTCGTCGGCGATCTCGGCGAGCACGCTGGTGGGCAGCGCGGCCGGGCCAGCTGAGAAGTTGTGCACACGTGCCATCTTCTAGGTCCCCTCGTAGTCGTTTGAACGTTCGGGATACTTTAGCACAGTGCAGCGCCGGGTGCGACCGCATCACGGTAAAACTCGAGTGCGCCGCTATGATTTACAGGATGGTTACATGGGGGAGGGCTTATCTCGAGGCTCGCATCCGATCCGCCTCGGCCTTCGCTTGTTTCCAGGGGCGCACACGACCGTTGGTGAGGTCGTCATAACCATGAGTGATGGTACGTTGAATGTAATCTTCGCGTTCCTGAATGGTAGTTAGCGCGCGCGTCTGATCAGAAATAGGCTTTACGACAGGCATATGAAACTCCTTACTAGAATCATATGTAGAACTCTATGTTGAGTGTAGCGGAGGGTGGCGTTGGGCGTGTGCGTGCCTGCATTCGTAAGCGCGGTTGTCTGGCAAGTGTGATTTGGGGCGACCTCGTTAAAGTTTCTAAGCTGCGAAAATGACCGTTAACCGGATTTAATTTTGTTGCTCAACATTTGACACTCTGGGCGTGGTAACTTTTTTACCAACAGGTATGATTATTGTCATGTGCGCCGCGCCTGCCCGCCGGGTTGCGGCGCACTTGTGACAGCCTTTGACACCCTTGGAGCGTGTACTGTGGATGTAACCACAAAAAGCGTTCGGGGGGGGGGTGCTCACCCGCGAGCAATTCCTCCCGCATGAGATGCGCATCGTCGCTGCCCTTCGTATGCAGGGCGCAAGCGACGAGCAGGTCATTGTACGCGTAAAGAGCGAGAACCTCTTTCAATATCCCACGGAGCGCATGGTCGCCAACCGCGCAACCGTGTGCCTTCGACGCCTCGACGCCATGGTGCCCACGGACGCCGCATGCGCCGTGCGTGGCATCGACTCCAATATCGCCGTCGAGGCTGTGTCATCCCTAACCAGGCTCATGGCATCCGGCACTCCCACGCAGGCGGACCAGGCCATCTTCTACAGCATGATCTGCCGCTACGATATCGTGCGCGAGCTCGTGCTCGTCGAGGTAGGGGAGCGCCTACAAAACTTCGATTATGCCTTTACGGCGGTTGACCTCAATGCCTTTATGACACGCTTTACCACGGAGTATCCGGACGCGGCCCGCTGGACTGAGGCCACGGTCAAGCGCATTAAGGGCTCGCTCCGCCAGACGCTCCGCCATGCCGGCCTTATCGGCGAGGGCCAGGGCCCGGAGTCCGAGCGTCTGTCACCACTCTTCCTCGATTCCGATGTCGAGCGAGCCTTGGTTCTGCTGGGCGAGCAGTCGCTTATCGCGGCCCTTACCGGCAGGGTGGTGATGTAGCGCGGCTCCCGTCAACAGCGCCGCCGAACCTGCTATCACCCCGGCGACCGATTTCACCACCAATATCGGCATCCATTCCCGTAAGAGCGTCGTGGCGGCGCATGTCCGCTCTCAGCACGCCTGTCAGGAATTTGAGCGCCGCGCGCAGCTTCTGCGCGAATGCCTGTGCAGCGAGGACTTTTTGGCTAACAAGGGCATAGGCAATGAGATCGGCTTCCACACCTTTTGCTATGACCCCGCGCTGGAGTTTGAGGCGCGTGCATTATTTGACACCCTTTCACGCGATGCCGAGGCCGACAAGCTTCCGTGCACGCTCAAGGTCGTGAACCTCTACGACGCCGTGCTGGCAATTCTCGAAAAGCGCCGTGTCCTTAAGGCCATCCCACGCCAAGAGGAGCGCCGCGGTACCCAGCGCGTGCTCGAGGACGTGGCCAAGTTCGCCTCGCCCGAGAAAGTCGCCGCGTACATCCTTGAGCAGACCGAGCCGCACGCGCCTGGAGACGTCGTTCTCCTCACCGGCGCGGGCGAGGTCTTCCCATTCTTTCGCATGCACACGCTTCTCCATTGCATGCTTGCGGATTTTGATGAGGTGCCTCTGGTCGCCGCCTATCCGGGCAGTTTCAACGGCTCTTCTTTCCAGCTCTTTAACCGTCTGCCGGCCGACAACTACTACCGCGCCATCGATATCTCGTAAGCACGGCTCCCCGCAGGCAAGTCCCTGCCGCCGGTAACAACCCTTTGCCATAACGTTCCCAAACCCAAAGGAGCACCCATGGACAACACGATCATTCGCGACCTCTTTGCAAAAGACATCAACCGCTCCATCAACGGCGTGGTCAAGGTCCAGGATTCAAAAGATGGGTCCATCCGCCAGGAGCTTGACGAGTACGTGGTGACGCGCGAGTTGCAGAGGCACTTTGCTACGTTCTTCAAGGCCTACGGCGATGCCATCGATGCGCGCACCGACAAGATCGGCGTGTGGATCAGTGGTTTCTTCGGTTCCGGTAAATCGCACTTCCTCAAGATGCTGAGCTACCTGCTCGAGAATCGCCAGATCGGCGGTAAGAGCGCCATCCGCTACTTTGACGGCAAGATCGTCGACCCCATGGTCGCGGCTGCCATGGAGCGCGCCTGCTCGGTGCCCACGCAGGCCATCCTCTTTAACATCGATAGCAAGGCGGGCCAGTGGAAGCAGGGCGATACGGCTCCCACGGCGCTGCTTCGCGGCTTTGAGCGCATGTTCTACGAGGCGCGCGGCTTCTACGGCGAGGACCTCAAGCTTGCAAAGCTCGAGGACTACATCGATTCCCTGGGCAAGACCCAGGAGTTCCGCGAGGCCTTTGAGCGCGTGAACGGCGAGTCCTGGCTCCAGACCCGCGACACCTACAGCTACTTTGAGGACGACGTCGTCGAGGTGCTGCAGAGCGTGCTCGGCATGAGTGAAAAGGCCGCATGGAACTGGCTCGAGGGTTCTGAGGACGAGGTTTTGGCCCCCGATGTCTTTGCCAAAAAGGTCAAGGACTACGTAGACGCTCAGGCGGCGGCCCGCGGCGGCAACTTCCGTTTGCTCTTTATGGTCGACGAGGTGGGTCAGTTTATTACAAACGACAAGGACCCAAGCCTTATGCTGAGCCTTCAGACCATCGTCGAGGAGCTGGGTGCCGCCTGCGGTGGCCGCGTGTGGGTGATGGTCACGAGCCAGGAGGCCATCGACAACCTGAGCCTGCCCGTGGGCAACGACTTTTCAAAGATCCAGGGCCGCTTCAATACCCGCCTTTCGCTCTCCAGCTCCAGCGTGGACGAGGTCATCCAGCGCCGTGTGCTCGAGAAGACCGCGCCGGTGGCTGATATGCTTGCACAGGTCTACGAGCAAGACGCCGCCGTGCTTAAAAACAACTTTACCTTTGAGGGTGGCTCGCGCTCCGACCTTGCCGGCTACGCCAACTCCAAGGATTTTGTGGCTAGCTACCCGTTTGTGGGCTACCAGTTTAAGCTTCTGCCCGACGTCATGACCGAGGTGCGCAAACACGGTGTCAAGGCCAAGCACATGTCCACGGGCGAGCGCTCCATGCTGAGCGCGTTTCAGGAGAGCGCTCAGGCCATCCAGCATGACCAGACCGGTGCACTCGTGCCTTTCTGGCGTTTCTTCGACACTATCTCCAAAGACCTTGAGCACGGCATCGTCCAGGTGGTCGACCGCGCGGTCCGCGCGGCCGAGGACGCAAAGGGCCTTGAACCCTACGACGTTCAGGTGCTCAAGCTCCTGTACTTGATCCGCTACATCGGCTACGTTAAGGCTACGGTCGAGAACATCTCCATCTTCATGATCGACGGCCTCGACGTGGACATGCGCGCCCTCAAGGACCGCGTCAAGGAGTCCCTTGCCCGCCTGGAGCGCGAGAACTACGTGGCACGCCAGGGCGATACTTATAGCTTCCTCACCGACGAGGAGCAGGAGATAGCGCAGGAGATCGCACGCACCCCGATCGATAACGCGCAGGTGATCGAGTCTATCAAAAAGCGCCTGTTCGACAGCATCTATACCGCGCGCAAACTCAACCGTGGGGCCAATGACTTCCCGTTTGACCGCTATGTGGACGGCTCAATCCACGGTACCAGCATGGGCGGCATGGAGCTTTGCGTGGCGACTATGGCGAGCGACCTGGGCCGTGCGGACGATACCGAGCTGGCCTTGGCTTCTTCGGGCAAAGCCATCGTGGCCTTGAGCGATGAGGCGGATTATTGGGAGACGCTCGTCAACGCCGCCAAGATCCGCAAGTACGCCAAGACGCGAAATCTCCAGGAGCTTCAGCCAAGTACGCGCCAGATCGTCGAGTCCAAGATGCGCGAGGCGGCCTATAACGAGAAAGAGGCCGATGCCCTTTTGAGCGAGGCCGTGCTCCATGCGCGATGCGCCGTCAACGGGCGCATGATTGAGGTCCGCGCGGCCAAACCTGCCCAGGTCTTCGACCAGGTGCTGGCGCAGCTGTGCGATGTGGTCTTTGAAAAGGCCGACTATATCGGCTCGCCGGTCATGAGCGATTCCGATATCCGCTCCACTCTGGCGGGCAACGTTCAAGCGGGGCTCGCTGGCATGGACGCGGGTAACACGCGTGCGCTCAAGGAGGTCGAGGACTACCTCAAAGTTCAGCGCCAGCGCCACCTGGATACCGCTATGGGCGATATCCAGCGCCAGTACCAGCAAAGGCCCTTTGGCTGGCGCGAGGTCGACATCGCAAATGTGGTGGCGCAGCTTGTGGTAGAGCAGCGCGCGCAGGTGCTGTTTGGCGGTCAGACGGTTCAAACTAACGACAGCCGCATGGTGGCACTCCTTCGCAAGGATGCCGATAAGGCCCAGGTGCGCTTGCGCATGCGCATGAGCGACCGGTTGCTGCGCGCCACGGGCGAACTCATGTGTGACCTGTTTGATCTCAAGACCGTGCCCTCCAACGAGGATAGGCTCGTGGTCGAGCTCAAGGAGCGCCTTGAGGACTTGCGCGAGTCGTGCCTCGCCATAGCACGCGACTACTATACGGGTATCAAACCGCTCTATCCGTATCCTGGCGAGAGCGAGTGTGAGAAGATGCGCTCGGAGGTGGCCGACGTCCTTAAGGACCAGAACGAGTCCGAGGCGTTCTTGACCACGTTCACCAAGCATGAGGAGCGCTTGCTCGATGCCAAGGAAGACTTTGACAAGGTGGTTGAATTCTTAGAGTCCAACCAACGAACAGCGTTTGACCACGCTAGGGATTTCTTGAGCCGCACCGAGGGTATCGAGTATGCCTCCGATGACATTCCCAGCGCGGTGGAGAACGTGGCAAAGGTGCGCGAGATCCTCAAAGATCCCAAGCCCTATGGCCGCATTAAAGACCTGCAGCCGCTTATGGATCCCGTTGAGGACGACATAAAAAAGCTGCTGGGCATCCGCCGCAATGAGTTTTTGTGCCGCATCGAGAGCGATCTGCAAGACCTGCAGGCACAGGCTGAGAGTCAAAAGGGCTTTGTCAATCAAGCCAAGGATGCCATAGCAGAAGCCGCCGCCAAATACGAGTCGTTCAAAAACCGTGCCCACAGTGCTCAAAGCCTCAACGAGCTGAGTGTTGCCGCGACTAACTGGGGCAACTGGATCGTTGCTGCAACCAACAAGATATACGACGCCGTGGATGCGGCCCGCATGCGCATGGACAACGAGCGCCGCACCACTGAGGTCACGAGTACGGGTGAGGTGGTCAAGAAGGTCTCCAACAAGGGCGCCGCATCGTCTGCTCCCGTGCCCGCGCCCAAGCCCCAGCGCAAGATCAAGACCGTGCGCCGCGCCGATCTGGCCAAGCCGAGTCGTCTCTTGTCCGCAGAGGACGTGGAGCGCTATGTGGATGACTTGCGCTCCCGCCTTATGCAGGCACTCGCTGCAAACGACGAGATCCGTATCAACTAACCCGCGGGGCAACCGGCGCCAAAACGTGCGCCGGTTGCTTATGGCGTTTAGAAAGGCTCATCAACCATGAACGATTCTGCTCTTAAGAGCTTCTGCACCTGGGCCCGCACGGAGCTCATCAAAGGCGTTGAGGCGCAGATGGTGCGCTACGGCATCACTGAACCTGCACCTGCGCCCGCTGGGTCCGAGACCGTCAACAGCCTGCCCCTAAGCCCGGCTGAGGTTGAGCAACGCGATGAACTGCTGCGCATGCAGGCAGAGGTGGGTCACGAGGCGCTCTGCGACCGAGCGGCCTACACCTGGTTCAACCGCATCGTGGCCATTCGCTTTATGGATGCACGCGGATGGCTTCCCAGCCGTATGCGCATGCTAAGTCGTGCGGACGGCAGCCATGGCAGCGAGGCCGTGGAGAACGCGCTGGACGTGGAAATAACGACGGCCGATACCGATCGCATAGCCGAGCTCAAGATGGCGGGCTTGGATGAACCGTTGTGGCGCTACCTGTTTGTTGCTCAGTGCGAGGAGCTTGCCGATTGCCTGGCGGGCGTCTTTGAACGCGTGGGCGGAGCCATGGAGCTGCTGTTGCCCCAGGGCCTCATGATGGCTGACAGTGTGGTGGGCAAACTCAATGCCGTCCTCGATGACGAGGACTGGCGCGAGGGCGTGACCGTTCTGGGCTGGATGTATCAGTACTACAATGCCGACGTTAAAGACGAGTTCTTCAAGTCCAAGCGCAAGGCAGCGGCGGCGGACATCGCGCCCGCCACGCAGCTCTTCACCCCCGAGTGGATCGTGCGCTATATGGTCGAGAACTCGCTCGGCCGTCTGTGGATGCTCAACAATCCGGGGAGTTCGCTACGCGAGCGCATGGAGTATTACATCGAGCCCGATGCTGAGCACGAGGACTTCATCCGCATTTCGAGTCCCGAGGAGATAACCCTCTGCGACCCCGCATGCGGCTCGGGCCATATCTTGGTCTATGCGTTTGAGCTGCTCTTCCATATGTACGAAGAGCGCGGCTATCGTGAGCGCGAGATTCCCGAGCTCATTCTTACTAAAAACCTTGCAGGTATGGAGATCGATTCCCGCGCGGCACAGATCGCGGAGCTGGCGCTTGCCATGTGCGCCCGCGAGCACGACCGTCGCTTCTTTAGGCGTGACGTTCGCGCCGACATTACCGTGCTCTCGAGCATCCCGCTAGGGGAGGACGAGCTGCCGGGTAACAAGAAGCTCGCCGAGGAGCTGAGTCATTTGGGCGAGATCGGTTCGCTGCTCAATCCTTCAGAGGACGAGATCGACGAGCTCAAGGCTGCCGCCGCGAGTTGTTCCGATGACCTTTTTGCCGCTACGGCCAAAACTAAGCTCGAAAGCGCTGCCGCCATCTGCGAGAAGCTGTCCCGTCGTTTTACCTGCACCGTTGCGAATCCTCCGTATATGGGCAGCAGTAGCTTTAACCCCTTCATGAGCAAGTGGATCAAGAAGAACTATCCTGACGTGAAGAGCGACCTGTTCTCTTCGTTCATCGTGCGTATTATGGACTTTGCCGGCGAGCACGGCGAAGTTGGAATGATGACCCCGTTCGTTTGGATGTTTATCGGTAGCTACGAGAAGCTTCGAAATAGGCTTATCGATGACAAGACTCTAACCACGCTCATTCAGCTCGAGTATTCTGGCTTTGCAGGGGCAACTGTGCCTATCTGCACATTTACCTATCACAATTCGCATATCGATGACTATAAGGGCGGATACGTTCGTCTTGCCGATTTTCCTGGTCCCGCGGTTCAGGCTCCCAAGGCGCTGGAGGCCATCCATAATCCTAACTGCGGCTGGTTCTACCGTCGCGACGCCGACACCTTCAAGAAGATCCCCGGCACTCCCATAGCCTACTGGGCCAGCGATGCCCTTCTGGATGCGTTTACGAATAAGGAAAAGCTTGGCTTGTTTGCCAAGCCGCAGGTCGGTTTGCAGACAAGTGATAACGATCGTTTTTTGCGCTATTGGTTTGAATGCTCTCTTGGGGACATGAGCGTCGCTTGTAACTCTGCCGAATCCAGTTTGAGCCTAGATGCAAAATGGTATCCGCACAATAAGGGTGGTTCCTTTAGGAAATGGTATGGCAACAGGGATCACGTTATTGAATATGCCAAGAATGGCCGCTCTCTTTCCGCGGCACCTGGCGCATCCAGGATAAAGGATTCAATTGCCTTCTTATCGTGCATCACGTATTCAAGAATTACGTCTGGGCAGATTGCATTTAGAATGCAGCCTACCGGGTCTTTGTTTGACTCTGCGGCCGTGGCTATGTTTCCTCCTGTCTGCGATATGAAGTACTTGCTTGGGTTGCTTAACTCATCCGTTGTTGCAACGGCAACGTCCTTCCTTGTTCCCACGCTAAATGCCCAACCCGGTGATATCGCCAAGCTTCCCATCGCTATTGAGCCTGCTGAGCATGGGGCGGTTGATGGTTTGGTGGATTATTGTCTGGACATTTCAAGGCTAGATTGCGACTCGTTTGAAACCTCTTGGGATTTCAAACGTCATCCGCTGTTGTAGGTGAGCATTGTGGCTAAATCCTACAAACTTGTCGAAGAGACGAAACGAACTACAGCGGAGTGTGCTGAAAAGTGGAACGCCGATAAACGAGATGTTTCCGCCTGGTGTAGGGCTGATTTGATTTATGGTGCGGTAAAAGAAACCTCTTTCCCATTCAGGTGGATCATTCCCTGTGATGCGAAGCGTCCCATAGATGCATGCATCATTAGGGAACTGCTGTGGCAGATTATCGAGCTTGAAAACGAGCGTATTTCCGAAATCGACGTTTCTGTTTGGGGTATTCCTGCAGTCGATGTTGCTGGGTGCATTCAGTCGTTGAAGGATGCCGATTATTTGGCGTTTTCACAAGAAGGTGTTGGCTTACAAATAACGAAAAAGGGCCTTGCTTTGATTGGCCGCGGTCAGTATGACAAGGCTATGAATGAGACGCCTACGGCACTGAAGTGGACTGCCGATGCCGTGGGTATTATTGCCGGAAGTGCAATAGATCAAATTATCCAAAGATAAGCTGCTTCCGCAAGGACGCTGTAGTTTCGAAAGGTAATAACCATGTCTGATTGTTGTATTTATGAACCTCAAAATTACGACCCACAGGCGGTCGATCGTTTTCTCCGTGGTGAGACTAGAGAAATATGCATTGAGCTGAAGTGCGTTGAGCAGGAAAAGTCAGAGGACTTTGCGATTACGGATGCGGTTTTGCAGCTCGATTTAATAAAGTGTAGGGAGCCACACATGTGCGACGTTCCCGCTCATAATACCCCTTATTTTGATCCATCTGGTTTAGCGAAGCTTTCATTTTTGATTACCGAGAAGACAGTCGGTTCGCAAGATTACCATGCGATTTGTCGCTGTGGGGCCGCTCACCATCTGTTGGGGGGCTCTCGATTGCTCCTTGTGATTTCGGAAGGGAGCGAATCTCGAGAATGCGCATTTGAGTTTAGTCCAGCATCGGGAGTGTTTGGCAAATACGTGTGGCAGGAACTCGATTTGCAAGCTTCCATTGGATAGGCGAGCGATTTCATATCGCGCAACTAAGACGAATCAGCTGCTTTCGAGCGAGAGATGCACCGGCATCGCGCGGTGCATGGGGCTGAGCTTCGAGCCTGATTCCTTCACGGCGACCGATTAATTGAAAGACCATGGGAAACGGAAGGCGGCACAATGACAACGCTTTTGGCCGATAAATACGAGGCTCGCAAGGCCGAGGTCAATGCTCGCTTTGAGCAGCTTCGCGCTAACGAGGAAGAGCTCAACCGAATCTTTGCCAAGATCTACAACATGGAGGGCGAGGTGCCCATCGAGGTCGAGGATAAGTACGTCTCGGTGGCGCGCATCTTCGACACCGCCGACGAGATTCCCGAGAGCTATAAGGGTAACAAATACGTGCGTACCAAGCGCGATGAGATCACCTCGCTCATAAGCTATGCCGTGGGCTGCATGTTCGGCCGCTATTCGCTGGACGTGGACGGTCTGGTTCTGGCCGACCAGGGTGCCACGGTCTCTGACTATCTGGCCAAGATGCCCGATCCCGAGAATGTGACCTTTATGCCAGATAGCGACAACGTGCTGCCTATCACCGATGACGAATACTTTGACGACGACATCGTGCGTTACTTTATCGACTTTGTGCGCACCGTGTATGGCGAGGAGACGCTCGAGCAGAACCTGGCCTTTATTGCCGAGGCGCTCGGCGGCAAGGGCACCTCGCGCGAGGTCATCCGCACCTACTTTTTGAAGGACTTCTTTAAGGACCACTGCCAGACCTATAAGAAGCGCCCTATCTACTGGCTGTTCGACAGCGGCAAGAAGAACGGCTTCAAGTGCCTTGTTTACATGCATCGCTACCAGCCTGACCTGTTGGCTCGCATCCGCACCGACTATGTGCATGAGCAGCAGGAGCGCTACCGTGCCCAGATCGGGTATGCCAACGATGCCCTTGTCAGTGCCGAGCGCGGCGAGCGCGTGCGCTTGGATAAGCGCATCAAAAAGCTCAACGACCAGCTCAAAGAGACCATTGCCTACGAGGAGAAACTGCACCACTTGGCAGACCAGATGATTAAGATCGACCTGGATGACGGCGTCAAGGTCAACTACGCCAAGTTTCAGGATGTGCTGGCAAAGATTAAGTAACTGCAGATACGGTAAGGATATTCATGCCCAAGATCGATGTAGAAGAACAGCTCAAGCTGCGGTTTTTGCAGCCGTTGCCCTCATGCGTGCCGCGTCGTGTGGTGGTTTGGCACGATGCAGACGGCGAGTTTGCCCCTGAGTTTGAGCGATTGGCTGCCGTGGGTTTCGACGGCGCGGGGGCCGATGGCGGCGTTATGCCCGCTCACGGTGACTTTGAGCGCCCGGTTCGGTTTGTTGAGGCCTGCGAGGGCCGCATGTTTGCCGTCAAGAAACTTATCAACCGCGATGACCTTGCAAGCGATGTCTTGCTGTATCGCCGTTGCCCGCGTGGCAGGCTTGAGGGCGATTGGCTTGCCGATGTTGAGCTGTATGCCGATTGGTTCCAGGCTGACTATCTTTCGCTTTTGGCCGATCAGCTGGGTATCGAGAATATCGAAGCCGTGCGCGAGAGCCTGCGCGAGCACAAGACGTTCTTTGATGCCAAGACCCGCTGTGCTAAGTTTGTCGTGTGCGTTCCGCATGCCTCGGGCACATCCGATATCGAGCTTGGAATCCTTACGGTTATCTTTGGCGGCAAGGAGCCGGGCGACGCGCGGCCCGCGTTTGTGCTGCGCGGCTGCATGACCACACTGCTGCACGAGGGCCCCGAGGCGCTGGCCGCGCTGGTGGATAAGTACAGCGTGCGCGATGTTCTCTCTGCCTTTATGCTGCGCTGCTATGGGTTTGATGGACCGCTGTACGAGCGTGACTCGCTGCTTATGCTTGCATCCCATGTGCTCCTTACGGCAGCATCAACTGCGCTTCCCGAGGGAGTGCTCAAGGGACTCGAAAGTTATGTGGCTCTCGCTTACGGCCCCTATTGTCTTGAAGCGGTGCGTACGTGGGACCAGACCGCCGATACCCAGGCATCGAGCGAGGACCTATTTGAGATCTGCCGTTTGGTAGAGGATGCCCGTGGACTCTTTGCGCGGTTCGAGGCCCTGCCAATCGATGCGTTGGCCTCGCTTGACGTGTTCCCGTGCGTCAACGAGGCTGTACTCTCGCAGTTGTTCAGCTCGTTTGCCCAGGGTGCGGACCGTGTTGAGGATGCGCGCGCATTTGCTGCGCGCCGTTGCGACCTAAGCTGGTACCGTCGCGTTGAGAGCTACTTTGACCTGCTTGTCGCTGTGGCCGATATGTGCGCGTTTAGGCAGACGCACGCGGGTGGGTTCCATCTGGCGCAGTCCCAGCAGGTGTGGGATGCCTATACGTCCGATTGGTATGCCATGGACGCTGCCTATCGCCATATGTGCACCGCGTATCTGCGGGCACGCTCCGTCGAGTGCGATGCGCTCGAGGAACCTGCCCGCGCCGTGGCGGACTGGGCGGAGAATCTCTACAGCAACTGGTTCTTGGCGGATGCCAATGCCTGCTGGGCGGCTGCTGCGCAAGGGGAGTGGGCCGATTGCGGCTACATCGATGGTCCCGCACGGCAGGATGAGTTTTACTGGCATGTGCTGCCCGCCTTTGTGGGTTCTGCCAAAACAACGGTCGTTATCGTGAGCGATGCGCTGCGCTATGAGGTTGCTCGCGACGTTGCGGCGCTGCTCGAGCGCGAACGCGGCGGCAACGTCAAGGTCTCTAGCATGCAGGCGGTCTTTCCCTCCATTACCGAGGTGGGCATGCCTGCGCTGCTGCCGCACCAGGTGCTTGAGCTTGCAGAGGATGGCGCGTTTGTGTTGGCTGACGGCATGCCCACTGCGACGACTCCGCAGCGCGAGGCCGTACTTACCCACGTTGAGCCCACGGCCCGCGCTTTGCGCTCGAGCGCATACCTCAACATGGCGGGAACCGAGCGCAAAGCGCTGCTCAAAGACTCCAGGCTCGTTTATCTCTACCACAACAAGATCGATGCCACGGGCGAGAAGGCAGCTACGCAGGATGACGTTTTCGATGCCTGCGCGGACACCGTGGAGGAACTTGCCGCGTTGGCGCGCCGCGTGTGCACCGACGCCCCGGGCGCGCGTGTTGTTATGACGGCGGATCACGGCTTCATCTACACGCGTCGTGAGCTCAACGAGTGCCAGATGCTCGGCAAGCCAGACCTTCCCTTCCTTGACGCTCCCGTCATGTACGGCAAGCGTCATCTGGTGGTGCCCAACGAGGCCGTGGGCGAGCTTTCGGACGAGGTGCGTGGGGTGTTTGTTAATGTTAACATGAGACGTTTGGGCGCCGGTTTTGAGGGGTTTGCCCCGCGCGAGAACGTGCACTTCAAGCGTCCCGGCGGCACTAACAACTACGTCCACGGCGGCATGAGCCTGCAGGAGCTCTGCGTGCCCGTTATCGGTTTTTGGCGTGCGCGCTCGGGTTCCAAGGACTTTGTCGACACGCGCGCGGCGACGCTGCGCGTACTAAGTGAGGGACGCCGAGTGACCAACTCGCTCTTCTCGGTCAACTTGATCCAGGAAGAACCTGCCCAAGGTAAGGTCTTGCCGTGCGAGTACGAGCTGGTGTTTACCGATGCAAGTGGCAACGAGGTGAGCGATACGGTCAAGGCGCATGCCAACAAGACTTCTGTTAACTCGCAGGAGCGCGTGGTGCATGCCAAGTTTGCGTTGCATGCAGCGGATGGATTCTCGGCCAAGGGTCCGTACTATCTGGTCTGCCGCGAGCGCGAGACGGGCAAGATCGTTTGGCGCGAGACGTACACCATCGCTGTTTCATTTGCCCCCGTTGCTGATTTTGGTTTTTAGGAGTGTGCCCTATGTTTGATAGCCGTGACGACGATCTGTGGGAAGTCCCCTCGATTGATGTGGATGTGCCGGTGGAAGGCGTGGTGCCCGTGGAGGCGCCGGCGGCTGAGGTTGTTGCGCCTGCCCCGGAGTCGGTGGCTGCTGCGCCCGTTGAGGCTGCCGCGCCCGCTGGGGATGAATCCTCGACCGATGGCTATGACCAGGCTGCGGCCGAGGCTCCCGAGGATGAGGGCTACGACATGGACGGGTTGGACGGTAAGCTGCTCGAGCACTTTGGCGGCAAGATCGTGCGCAAGGACCTGACGGCCTTTATGAAGCGCGGCGCCAACGTGCCCACCTTTGTGCTGGAGTACCTGCTGGGCATGTACTGCTCGACCGATGACGAGGAAGCCGTGGCAGAGGGCCTGGATCGCATCCGCAGGATCCTCACTGATAACTACGTGCGTCCCGACGAGTCCGAGCGCATTAAGTCCAAGATTCGCGAACTGGGCCGCTTTACCATTATCGACAAGGTGACGGCCAAGCTCGACGAGTACAAAGACATCTACGTGGCATCGTTTGCCAATCTGACCATCGAGCCGTTTGTGATGCCGGCCGAGTACGTGCGCGACTATTCCAAGATTCTGCAGGGTGGTATTTGGTGCATCATGAGTATCGAGTATCGTCACCCCTTGGATGAGGAAGACGAGTTTGGCATGGAGGTCTTTGGCGACGATGCGCCGCGCCGCGCCAAGGCCAAGCGTAAGAAGCGTGGGCCCGAGGACTCTCCGTTCAGCGTGGCGTCGCTCACGCCCATTCAGATGCCCAACCTGGACCTGGATGCCATGGTCGAAGAGCGCCAGTACTTTACGCGCGACGAGTGGCTCAACATGCTGCTGCGCTCCGCTGGCTATGAGCCCAGTGAGCTTTCCGAGAAAGAGCGCCTGCACTTTATCGAGCGCATGGTGCCGCTCATCGAGCGCAACTACAACCTGTGCGAGTTGGGTCCCCGCGGCACCGGCAAGAGCCATATCTACAAAGAGGTCTCGCCCTACGCCATTTTGCTTTCGGGCGGTCAGACCACCACGGCCAACCTGTTCGGCCGCATGAACTCCATGCGCGCCGACCGCGTGGGCTTGGTGGGCCACTGGGACTGCGTGACGTTCGACGAGGTCGCCGGCATGCGCTTTAAGGACACCAACGCCGTGCAGATCATGAAGGACTACATGGCGAGCGGCAGCTACGCGCGCGGCCGAGACCAGATTAACGCCGATGCCTCCATGGTCTTCGAGGGCAACATCAACGACACCGTGCAAAACGTCCTTAAGACCACGCACCTGTTTGATCCGTTCCCGCCGGAGTTTAACAACGATTCGGCCTTCTTCGACCGTATCCACTATTACCTGCCGGGCTGGGAGATTCCCAAGATGCGCTCGAGCTTGCTGACCGGGCATTACGGCCTGATCACCGACTGCCTGTCGGAGTTTTGCAAGGAGATGCGTCGCAAGGACTTTACGCACCATATCGACCGGTATTTCCGCTTTAACAGCGACTTTAACAAGCGTGACGAGATCGCCGTGCGCAAGACCTTTAGCGGCCTGGCCAAGCTGCTGTTCCCCGACGAGGCTATGGACAAGGACGACGTGCGCTGGCTGCTGGACTACGCCATCGAAGGCCGTCGCCGTGTAAAGGAGCAGCTCAAGATTATGGCGGGCGTCGAGTTTATCGACGTCAACCTGGGCTATATGGATGCCGACAACCCGCAGGACGTGCACGTGGTGCGCGTGCCCGAGCAGACCGAGGACACGCTGATTCCCGACGGGCCGCTGCTGTCCGGCCACGTATTTGGCGTGGGCAGGTCGCAGGGCGGCGAGGTTGCCGTATACAAGCTGGAGAACAAGGCCGTTGCCGGCGAGTGCAAGTTTAAGTACGAGGGCGTGGCCTTTAACAAGCCGGTGCGCGATACGCTTGAGGCCGCGTTCGACAATTTTGTGAACCTGGCGAACCGCGTGGCGCCGGGCATGCACATTGGCTCCAAGGATTACCTGCTGTTCTACAACGACCTGCAGAGCAAGGGCCTGTCCGAGGAAGTTTCGCTCGCCGAGTTTGTGGGACTTTGCTCTGCTGCGTGCAACCGCCCGGTGATGCCTGCGCTGGCGATTCCGGGAATCTTGCGCATGTCGGGCTCTATGGACGAGATCCGCGGGCTCGAGGACATTATGCGCGTGGCCAAAAACGCCGGCGCCAAGCGCGTGATTTTGCCGCTGAGTGCCATCGCGGGCCTGCAGAGTGTTTCGTCCGAGATTATTTCGGGACTGAGCCCGGTGTTCTACATGGATGGCGACCCGGTCGACGCCGCGAAGAAGGCACTGGATCTGTAGGGGTGCAGGCGTGCGGGGCGTCCGGTGTTCGGGTGCCCCGCGTACATGTTGGTGCGTAGTGCGTGAGGAGGCCTGCCATGGCAGACGAGCGTTCTGTTGGTGAACTGCTCGACGAGCTGTTTGGCTTTGAGTCGGTAGCCAAGCGTCAAACGGCGCTTGAGCAGTACGATCGCGGGGAGTTGGTGCGCAAGGCGCGCTCCCGCGAGCTGCTGGGTGTGCTTAGGGATGTCGAGACTGCCGAGCACACTGCGCGCGAATCTGCCGTGCGGGCTGTTGATACGTACGTGCGCCGTGTTGAGGGCGCGGCCCTTGCGCGCGCTCGCAAGCAGGCGGGTGTCGTGGGCTCGCTGCAGATGGAGCGCCGCTACGCTGCCTTTTTGCGCATGGAGGACAATGCCGAGCTGCTGACGCGCCTGGAGCAGACGCTTGCGTTTATCGAGGTAAAGCTGCGTGCGAATACGGCGGACAGGGTGCGCGCAGCGTACGATGCTGCCGGCGCTTTAGTGCTGCAGGACGTGGCGCGCCTGAGTGACGTGCGCGTTGTGGATGCTGTGCCCCTGGATGCCGACCTGCTGTGCACGCAGCTGGAGCAACTTCGTTGTGCCGCCGACGCAACGGACCTTGCGGGTATGATCACGGCGACGTTTGAGTCCGAGCTGAGTTCGACTGGGCCGCAGCACGCAGATGGGTTTACGGGTGATTTGGCTGGCGATGTTGCTGGTGACGTGGCGTTGGAGCGTGAGCTTACCAACGTGCGCGGTGCTGCGCAGCGGGCACGCTTGGCGGCGCAGGCGTATCGGGCCGAGCGTGCCGCCCGCGTTGCGGGGAGCATGGTGGAGCCGGTATCGTTGCCCGAGTCTGCGTGCGTTGCGTGCGAGACGGCGTGCGATGCCGGAGAGCTTTCCGAGTTGCTCGTTCAGGTTAAGAAGTCGTTTGAGACCTACCGTCGTGTTGTTGCCGACGGCGGGTTGTTCTGTGCGTTTGGCTCTGGCTCGCCGCATGGGATTTGCCGGGGCTCGAGCTATTTAGACTGCGATTCTCGGCTTGACGAAGACGTGCTGGTGGGCGAGTACGATGGCGCTACCAGGCATGATGTTCGGCGGGAGCTCGCGATTCCCGAGCTTGTGGATGAGGCTTCGGCCGAGGGCGGCGACTCGCTCGAGGTTGCCGTGGCACGCATGCGTGAGTTTAACGGGCGTCACTACGATGGTGTGCTGGATGAGGATCCCGCGCGCCATGTAAATGCGTTCTGGTATGGACTCAAAAAGCTCGGCCAGTATTGCGAGGCAGCCGTGCGTGTGGACGAGCGTGCTTGGGATTGCTTTATCGATAAGGTACAGTTCGCCTACGATGAACCCGTGGGGCGCCTGGTCACGCAGATGGACGACAAGCAGGTTGCGGCTTTTGTTGCTGCCGTGGAAGTGCTTGGCGCTGACGAGTAAGGGCCTGGTTTGGCGGGAGGTTTTACCATGAAGATCGAAGTTGATGTAGACCAGCTGCGCGAGAGCCTGCTCGACCGCGCGGGGAGTGCGGCTGGCGTGGGCTTTCCCGCCGCCATGCTCGACGTAGTGGATATCGAGGACGAGTCACCCCAAGAGCTCCTGGCCCGAGCCGAGCGCGAAGGCCTCGACCTCCGCGGCTTTGCCGTCGACGACGACTAGGGTAGCTAATTTGGGAAGGGGCGTCTGCACCCGCAGCTGCGCGAAAATGCACGATAAGCCGTCGCAATGGAGCCTAATGAGCTCGCGACCGTTCTTTTTTTGACTGCTCGCTGGCTAAGTGAGTAGGCTTTATTGGAAATCCTGAGCACTCGACAAATTTGCTTCAACAAACCCGCAGGGCACAGACTTGTGCTTTGGTGGCGTGGTCGGCGATTTGGCAAAAGTCTACTCACTTAGTTTTGAGAGACGCTAATTGTCCGCAACGAGACCCCAGCCGGGGCGATTGATGCTCAAATGTAGCCAATTCGGGACGGCAACCCCCTGGCCACTACGACGCCAGCGTTGCGATGACGGCTTCGTCGTCGGCGTATATAAGGGTGTTGCCGTCGGGGATGATGGTTTGGCCGTCGCGTTTGAGCATCACTACGATAAAGGGGTGCTTGCCCTGTGGCACGTCGCGCAGGCGCTGCCCTGCCAGACGCCCGTGGGGCGTTACGGTGACCTCGCGCAGCGTAACCTCGGCACGCTCTTCAAACGTCGGCGCGGCCATAACCAGAAGGTCGCCTTCTTCAATTACGGTATCGCCGTTGGGCAGCACCGGGTGCGCACCGTCGCGCAGCACCAAGACCACCAGCATGTCCGTCGCGCTGCCAATATCGGCGAGCGAGCGACCGGCAAACGGATGGCCCGCGCCCACCTTGAGCTTAACGAACGACATGCCGTCCTCGTCGCGGTAATCGTTAAACGTGCGGCGCACATCGCCTTCTGCGTCAATCATGTCGAGCTTCTTCGCCACTGCCGGCAGCAGCGAGCCCTGCACCACAATGCTCGACACAGCAATCACAAATACCAGGTCAAACAGGTCGTGACCGCCGGGAACGTCGGCCACCACGGCAAAGAGGCTAAATACGACCGAAGCTGCGCCGCGCAGGCCCGCCCAGCTTACGAGTGCGACCTGGCGAGGATTGGTCTTAAAGGACGCCAGCAGCATGCCCACGGCGATGGGGCGGCTCACAAAGAGCATAAACGCCATGAGTGCTAGGCCCGGTAGCAGCATTTGCGGCAGGCGTGCGGGTATCACGAGCAGGCCAAGCAAGAAGAAGATGGTCATCTCGGCCATCTCGGTAAGGGTGTCAAAAAAGTGCGCCATCTCGACCTTGCCGGTGATGTCGCTCGCACCCAGCACAATGCCTGCCAGGTATACGGCCAAAAAGCCGTTGCCGCCCAGGTAGCTCGGCAGCGCGTAGGCAACGATCGCCACGGCGAACAAAAAGATAGTCTGCGCGCCCTCGGCCGTTGCGTGCGCGCGCTCAATCAGGCGGCTGGATATCCAGCCGATGGCAAGGCCCAGGCCCACACCCAGGATGATCTGCTTGGCCAGCAGCGCAGGAATGTCGATATTGCCGCCCGCCGCGAGGGTCGCGAGCACCGCGGTGAGCATGTAGGCGACGGGGTCGTTGGAGCCCGATTCGACCTCGAGCAGCGAGTCGGTGCCGCCCCTCAGCGACAGGTTGTGCTCGCGCAGCACGCTAAAGACGCTCGCCGCATCGGTCGACGCCACGACCGAGCCTAGCAGCAGGCCGCCGATCCAGTCGAAGCCCAGCATGAAGTGCGCAAACGCGCCGGTGATGCCAGCGGTGATGACGACGCCGAGCGTGCTCAGCAGCACCGCGGGCGCGGCGACAGGTTTGGCACGGTCGATGTTGGTGTTAAAGCCACCGTAGAACATGATGAACAGCAGCGCCGTGCTGCAGACGGTTTCGGTGAGCGCGTAGTCGCTAAAGTCGATGTGCGCGGGGCCGTTGACGCCCAGCAGCATGCCGAGCGCGATAAAGATGAGCAGGGTGGGGAAGGGGAGCTTTTTGCCGACGGGCTTGATGGTCAGGCACAAAATGATGACGAGGCCGATAAAAAGAAGGATCTGGTTCATGGATAGTGTCCGCTCCTGGGTGGTTGGCGTGGCACGGTCGATTGTCTGCGGTTATTTGTACCCAAAGATGGTGGGTTTATGGGGGCGGATTGCGGACATGCGCATTATCGACACGAGGCCGGGGCGCGGGAGGCACTGGGTGGGGTGTTGATGCTGGTGAGGCTGTATTTCCGGGGCGTGCGGGCGGCCGCTAATGAGCGTTGGCGGCTTGCGGTACTTTCCAGCTTTATCGCAACGGAGTACAATGGGTAACGTTTAAGTTCAACTTGAAGTTTTAGTCGTGGCATCGGGCTTCGGCCGTAATGCAGGGAAAGGCGTTCCATGGCGATCTATGTGACATCTGATGCTCACGGGCACGTGCGCGCGCTGGACGAGGCCCTTTCCAAGATCTCGCTGACGTCCGACGACACGCTGTATGTGCTGGGCGACATGATTGACCGCGGTCCCGATCCCGTCGGCGTCATCAACTTGGTGCGGTCGCTGCCCAACGCTCGCGTGCTTAAGGGCAACCACGAGCAGATTATGCTCGACGCGATCATTGGGCAGGACCCGCTCGATGCCGAGACCTGGGATATCAACGGCGGTTGGACCACGCGCCAGCAGCTCAACGAAATGGAGTTTGAGGCATACGAGGAGCTTGTGCGCTGGGCTGCCGCCCTGCCGCTCTATGCGGTGGTCGAGACTGCCGAGCGGCCGTATCTGCTGGTGCACGCCGGCATTCAGGCCGAGGCAGCGCGTGCGTTTTTGCTTGAGCATGGTGTCGATTGCGCCGACGGTAGGGGAGCGGTCGATGCCGATACCGAGCTGCTGCAGCAAATGCTCGCCGTGCAGTCGTCTGACGACTTGCTGTGGATTCGCCATGGCTATTGGGATGCGCCGACTGGGTTGCTTTCTGCCGAGGGCAAGGGTCCGGTCGTGGTGAGCGGTCACACGCCAACGGTGTCGCTCGGGCGTTATTGCGAGGTCGGTGGTCTTGCGGGGCTCGACGAGGAGTCGGGCCGCGGGCAGATTGTGCGCCTGGGCGGCGAGGATGCCGCCGGTGTGCCCGATCGCATCGACATCGACTGCGCTGCCGCCACCGGCTCCGAGTTCGGTCGCGTGGGCATCCTGCGCCTGGACGACGGGGCGGAGTTCTACGCGAACATCAACCCGGGCGAATAATCGGTGCAAGGGGTAGCTAATTTGGGACGGGGCTTATTTGACTACTTTTGCCCTTCTGCCCGCTAATTGATTTCTCTGGGACGGGGATTAAATAATCATTTGGCTGCCCGCCGGCTAAGTGAGTAGACTTTTTTGGAAATGCCGAGCACCCAACATATTTGCCTCAATAAAACCGCAGGTCACAGACTTGTGCTCTGTTGGTGTGGTCGGGGATTCGGTAAAAGTCTACTCACTTAGTTTTGCGTGATGAATATTGTCCGCAACGAGACCCCAGCCGGGGTGATTCCATCGCAAATTCCGGTGACCGGGCAGCTAATTAGGCGCCGTATGGGTTGCGGGCTCGTTCTATGCGTTGGCGGATGTGGGCGTACTCGACAATCAGCAGCACCAGCAGTAGGGCCATGATAGCCAGGTAGCTTACGACGGCACCCATCAGGCCCAGCAGGTTGATCAGGATCACCGGGAGTACCACGCTCACGGCAAAACAAATCAGGTAGACCTTGGTGACGTCGCCGGCATGGCGCAGCACCGTGATGATGGCGTAGATAAAGTCGATGGCCGCGGTGACGCCGCCGGCGAGGACCATTAGCAGCGCCAGCGTACGGTAGCGCTCAAAGCTGAGACCGTACATAAAGCTCATGAGGGGAATACCGGGACCTGCCATAAATGCGGCGCACACGCCGGTGATGACCACGATCAGCGCCATAACGGCAACAATAATCAGGTCAAAGCGACGACGCTTGCGAGGATTAGCCCAAATGCTCGACAAGCGCAGGAGCTGCGGTTTATAGACAAATCCAATGCTCAACAGAATAGCCTGCGCCGGAAAGAACAGGGCATTAAAGTACAGCTGATATTTGTATGCCAGCTTGCCTTCCATCACAAACTTGGGCATGCTCTCAATTAGGTTGAACAGGAATAGCGCGCCAAAGAGTGGGGCGCACTGGACAAACAGGTGGCCGACCTCACGCAGGCTTACGCGGCGCGATTTTTCGGTCTCGAGCAGGGCGAGCGGCGCGGTGACCAGCACGAGCGAGGCGATCGCGGCGATGCCCATGGCCATGGCCGCGATGGGCATGCTACGCGTGAGGAACAGCGCCACGCTGAAGACCGCGATGACGCCGACGGAGCGTAGCGTTTGACTCATGCCAGCCAAGTAGAGCTTGTCGGCCTGCTGCAGGCGGCCTTCGTACACGTCGGCGACGCCGTCGATCACCTTGTAGAGGTAGACGCCCAGGCCGATCGTCGCCATATGCGCGTCATAGCCGCGGGCGCTGCTGTACATGAGGCCGCAGCCTAGGGCGAGCGCTCCGCAAAGCCAGCGGTTGAGCTGGTAGGAGGCAAAGGACGTCTTTTCGTCGATGTCTGAGACCTGGAAATTGCGCACGCCGTAGTTGCACGCGATCATGATGAGCGTGCCGGTGACGAAGGCGATGGAGAATTTGCCTGCTTCTTCGGCGCCCACGAGCTGTGTGGACACGATGGTGAGCAGAGGAAACGCCATGCCCCACACGGCGGTGCCCAGGGTATTCCAGAGATAGTCGCGGCGGGTGGCGTGCTCCTCGTATTCCGCTTCCTGCATGGAGAAGCCGCCGCCGTAGATGGCGCCGAGCAGGCGGTTCCACCAAGCGTTGACCATGCGGCGGACGGGGCCGGGCTCCTGATCGCGTTCGCGCCGGCGACGTGTGGCTTGGCTGCTATCGGGTCCGCCGGCGTTGCGCTGACTCAGCTCCTGGATGCGTGCGAGCTCTTCGGCCGTGTGGGAGGCAGGGAAGAGGCCGTTCTCGATGCGGCCGCCCTGGGCCTTCGCGGCGCCGTCTTTCAATGCAGCGGGGTTGGAGATGCCGTTGCGGCGGGCGATGGCGCGGCGAATGCTATCGAGGGGCGTGATGCTCAAAGCGGGGTCCTTTCTATTGCTGCGCTCTAGTATAGTCGCGGTGGTATCCATTCGTGTTTTTGAACAGGTTGTTCAATAATTTCGGCGGCGCCATTCAGTAGTCGGCACTTAGGGACGTTCCTTATGTGCCGGCACTTTGGGAACGTCCCTAAGTGCCGGCATCCGGGGACGCTCCTTGAATGTTGCCTGTTCAAGAGTGTCCCCAATGACTAGTCGTTTAAGAACGTCCCCAATGACTGGGCCGCTTGCCTGCGATTTTTGACCGTTGGGCGGGCTTGCCGCCCTTGCCGCAAAAACGTTTTTGCATATCGGGTACAACGGGCTTTACGTGAGTAAAGTGCGCGCCGCGTCCACGTGCCGCGTTTTTAAAGGAGGCCCCATGCCTGGTGTTACCCCTGCAGAAGTTCTGTCCAATTTTGGCATTACGCTGGTCGAAGACCCCGCTGAGAACCAGCCCCGCCTGCTGGTTGACCTGCCGGCAGCCGAGCTCGTCGAGCATGCCATCCGCCGCAACGAAGGCCGCATGGCATCCAACGGCGCGCTGGTGATCGAGACGGGGGAGCGTACCGGACGTTCGCCCAACGACCGCTTTATCGTTGACACCCCCGATGTCCACGACAAGATTGCCTGGGGCGCCGTCAACCGCCCGCTGTCCGTCGAAAGCTATGAGGTCATCAAAGCCGGCATCGTCGACTATCTCAACGAGCGCGATGTGTTCGTCACCCGCGGCATGGCCGGCGCCGACCGCAACCATACGCGCCGCCTGCTCGTCGCCTGCGAGCGTGCCAGCCAGGCGCTCTTCATTAAGCAGATGCTCGCCCGCCCGCTCGCCCGCGAAATCGCGCGCACCGGCGAGCCGGACTTCTGCGTGCTCGCCGCGCCGGGCTACCAATGCGACCCTGCCATCAAGGGCCTCAACTCCAGCGCCGCCGTGGTCATCAACTTCCAGGAGCGCGTGATTTTGGTCGCGGGTACCGGCTACTCCGGCGAGATCAAAAAGTCCATCTTCAGCGTTATGAATT
This sequence comes from Collinsella sp. CLA-ER-H3, assembly GCF_040092425.1. NCBI lineage: Bacteria > Bacillati > Actinomycetota > Coriobacteriia > Coriobacteriales > Coriobacteriaceae > Collinsella > Collinsella sp. CLA-ER-H3. Next base: position 83,115 of record NZ_JBBNLP010000004.1, on the reverse strand, counting down.
ACCTGCTGCCCGTCGAGGACGACGTGCTGCCCATGCACTGCTCGGCCAGCATGGATCCCGTCACGCACGAGACCGCCGTGTTCTTTGGCCTGTCCGGCACCGGCAAGACCACGCTTTCGGCCAATCCCATGCGCCTGCTGATCGGCGACGACGAGCACGGTTGGTCCGACATGGGTATCTTCAACATTGAGGGTGGCTGCTACGCAAAATGCGAGGGCCTGGACGCCTTCCACGAGCCCGAGATCTTCAACGCCGTCCGTTTTGGCGCCATTTGCGAAAACGTGGTGCTCGACGAGAACCGCAAGCCCAACTATGACGACATCTCGATCACGCACAACACGCGCGTGGCCTATCCCGTGGAGCACATTCCTAACGCGTGGACTAAGGGCATGGGCACCACTCCGAGTGTCGTGCTGTTCCTGACTTGCGACGCTTTTGGCGTGCTGCCGCCCATCTCACGCCTGACGGCCGATGCCGCCATGTACCACTTTGTGACGGGCTTTACGGCTAAGATTCCCGGCACCGAGGTCGGCGTCACCGAGCCCACGCCCACGTTCTCTTCGCTGTTCGGCGAGCCGTTTATGCCGCTCGACCCCATGGTTTACGCCAAGATGCTTGGCGAGCGCATTGCCGACGGCCGCACGCGCGTGTACCTGGTCAACACCGGCTGGATTGGCGGCGGCTACGGCGTGGGCCATCGCATCGAGCTGGCCTACACGCGCTCGCTGGTCGCGCGCGCCCTCGACGGCACCATCGAGGACAGCGAGTTCGTGCACGACGACATCTTTAACGTCGACATTCCCACGACGTGCCACGGCGTGCCCGATGGCATCCTGGTGCCGCGCCAATACTGGCAGAGCACCGCGCGCTATGACGAGGCCGCGCACAACCTGGCGGTGATGTTCGAGGAGAACTTCGAGAAGAAGTACTCGCACCTGCCCGAGTCCGTCAAAGCCGCCGGTCCGCACGCTCAAGTACACGCCGACGCCCGTCATCGCGGCCGCGGCCTGCTGGGACTCCGCCACTAGCTTCGCCGTGAGTCCATATCCACCACAAAGGGGACAGGCACCTTTGTGGTGGTTTTGCTCGCGTGGATGACTCGGGTTACAATACGCCTGACATATCGTCCCCTTCTCCGGATGGGGACAGCGCAAGCGTTCTTGTGACGGCACCGTAGGACTTTGAAGGTGGCCGTTGTAAGGGCGCTTTTTGTTTAGGCGCCCTCACTCGGGCGCGCACAATGAAGGGAGAGCGTATGAAGAGCTTTATTGCCGAGGATTCATTCTGGGAGCTGTTTCCGCAGGCAGCGGTCGGTGTTGTGGTCGTGGAGGGCATGAAGCCCACGGCTCAGATTCCTCAAGAGGACGTGGATGCGATTGCGGCGTTGCTCGACCGCGCCAATATCGATGCGGAGCGTCATCTGACCAGCGACACTATCAGCGAGAACGCACCGGTCAAGGCATGGCGCGAGGCCTATCGTCTGTTCAAGACCAAGAAAGGCGCGCGCTGCTCGATCGAGAACTTGCTCAAACGCGTGCTCAAAGGCAAGCCGGTGGGCCACATTACGCCCGCGGTGGATATTTACAACACGGTGTCGCTGACCTACGCGCTGCCCGTGGGAGGCGAGGATCTGCATGCGATCGAGGGGGACCTTCGCCTGAAGGTGACCGACGGTGGCGATGCGTTCTTGCCGCTTGGCGAGGAGGCGGACGATCCGACGCTGCCCGGCGAGCTCGCCTACATCGACGATGCGGGCGCTGTGTGCCGCTGCTGGAACTGGCGCGACGGCGTTCGCACGGCGCTGTCCGATGATTCGGCCGATGCGTTCCTGGCGATTGAGTGCGTGGAGCCCGAGCGGATGGGGGATTGCCAGGCTGCGATCGATCGCTTAGCCGAGCTGCTTGAGCGCTATCTGGGAGCGACGGTTGTCATTAAGACGCTTGTGACCCGCGACAATCCTTGCGTGGAACTGTAGCGGCGCCTAGAACCTATTGATGCCCCAAACCACCACAAAGGTGCCTGTCCCCTTTGTGGTGGTTTTTATGTTGATGGGTTAACAAATGGGGTATTTGGGTACGGGTGTCGCCTTATGCGACTAAGATGTTTACCCGTTAGCATTATGCAAGCGAAAGGCGGTCGTCTCCCATGCAGCAGAGCGACGAGACACGTTTCGAGGACTTTGTCGGACTGATCAGCGGACTCTACAAGGAGATCCAGCGCATTAAGACGTCTGAGGGCGCTAGGCTGGGTCTCAAGGGCTCCGACGTTATGTGCCTGTACTATCTTGAGCGCAGCAAGGATGGCCTGACTGGCGCCGACCTGGCTCGCATGGCAGGCGTGACCCGCGCCGCCGTCTCGCGTACGCTCGCGCATCTGGAGGAGGGTGGCTACGTCGAGGTCGATGATTCGGGCGATGCCGCCGTTAAGTATCGTGCTCCGGTGCGCCTGACCGCTCTGGGCGGCGAGAGCATGAGCGAGGCGGACCGCATCATTCGCGAGGTGCTCGATACCACCGGTAAGGCTATGGGTGTGGAGCAGCGCGAGCAGATGTATGCGTCGCTGCGCACGATTCTCAACACCCTGCGCGAGATCTAAGGCCGCCAAGGCATTTGCTACCCATTAACAACTGCATCGTCCCGTTTTAAGCGCGTATACCGTGCCGGGGCATTGTTGTCAAAATTCCCTGCGCGGGACCTGCGCAAGAAAGGATTCGTTATGTCCGTCCGCATTATTACCGATTCCGCAAGCGATTTGTCTCCGGCGGAACACCCGGCGCTGGCTGTTTTGCCGCTGTCCGTCACCTTTGGCACCGATGTGTACATGGATGGCGTCGACATCGATCACCAGCGCTTTTACGAGATGCTCGCGGAGCGCGATGAGCTGCCCAAGACCGGCCAGGTCAACCCGTACGCGTTTTCGCAGGCTATTGCCGAGGCGCGTGAGGCCGGCGATGAGGCTGTGATTATTACCGTGGGCGCTAAGCTATCAGGCACCAACCAGAGTGCCCGTACCGCACTTGCCGAGGCACCAGGTGGCGACGTGTTCGTGGTAGACAGCAACAATGTCACCCTCGGCGAGCGCGTCCTGGTCGAGTACGCGCTGCGCTTGGTGGACGAGGGCCGTAGTGCGGCCCAGATCGCGGCGGCCGTCGAGGCCGTGCGTGACCGCGTGGCCGTCATCGGCCTGCTCGAGACGCTGGAGTACCTGGTTCGCGGCGGTCGTCTATCTGCTGCGGCCGGCGCCGTGGGCACGCTGCTCAACGTGAAGCCCGTGGTGGCTGTCGAGGACGGCCTTATCGTGCAGCTGGGCAAGGCGCGCGGTTCCAAGAACGGCCGCAACCTGCTGAACCAAAAGGTCGAAAAGTCAGGCGGCATCGACTTTTCCATGCCGCTGGCGCTGGGCTATACGGGCCTTTCGGATGCGGTGCTCAAGAAGTATGTCGAGGACAGCGCGGCACTGTGGGCTGGCCACACCGAGGGCGAGTTGCCCGTTCACACCATCGGCGCCACCATCGGCACCCACGTAGGCCCCGGCGCCGTCGCCGTAGCCTTCTTCCAGCCCGCCAACTAACCGACCTGCCATAAACCACCACAAAGGGGACAGGCACCTTTGTGGTGGTTTATGCTTTTCCGGGTGGAAGGGAGCGAGCAATGGCGTCTGAGGGCTTTTTTGAACGGGTGTACGAGGTGGTCGAGCAGATCCCCGAGGGGATGGTCGCCACGTATGGCCAGGTGGCGCTGCTTGCCGGTCGTCCACGAAGTGCGCGGTACGTGGGGTATGCCCTGCATAGTAATCCGCGCCCCGGCCAGATTCCCTGCCATCGTGTGGTGTTTGCCGACGGTCGCATTTGCGAGGGCTTCGCTTTTGGCGGTCCCGATGCTCAACGTGAGCTTTTGCTAGGGGAGGGTGTGGCGTTTAAGGACGACATGCACGTCGACTTGGCCGCCTGTCGCTGGCCTGCCGGGCTCTAGCGGTTCTGCCGTGGCGAAAACCACCACAAAGGCGCCTGTCCCCTTTGTGGTGGTTTTACGCTGTAGGTTTACCAGAGCTAACTTATGGAGAAGGTGTGTTGGCGTACTTTGCCGTCAGAAAGTAAACCACGGTGAACTATATTGGTTTCAGCAACGGAGCAGGCAATAGGCGATGAAAAAGCCTGCCCTGTTGAGTTTGATTCGCATTCCTCCCCTCTGTGCGATTCAACGGTGTACTTCGGGAACAGGCCCGCTGGCAACTAGCTGCCGGCGGGCCTGTTCCTGTTTGTCGAGGGGGTGCGATGGACGGAGCCGAAGCGGTCCGGCTCCAAAAAAGGCGGACGCCGTAGCGCCCGCCCTAAAGCAATCGAAAGCTCAAGCCAGCAGATCGGTCTAGTACACCATGCCCATGGCGTCCTGAACCTCTGCCAGGGTCTGATCGGCGATCTCGTTGGCGCGACGGTTGCCCTCGTGCAGCACGTCCTTCACGTAATCCAGATCGTTCTCGTAGCGCTGGCGACGCTCGCGGATAGGTGCGAAGTACTCGTTGACGGCCTCGGTCACGTACTTCTTGAGCTGGCCGGAGCCGCCCATGCCAATCTCCTCGGCAATTTCGACCTCGGAGCGACCGGTGCAGATGGCGGCCGTCGAAAGCAAACCGGACACGCCGGGGCGGTTCTCGGGATCGAACGTGATCATGCGCTCAGAGTCGGTCTGGCTCTTCTTGATGCGCTTGGCCGTCTCCTCAGCGGTCATCGAGATGTTGATGGCGTTGCCGTAGCTCTTGCTCATCTTGCGACCGTCAAGTCCGGGCAGTAGCGGGGTCTCGGACAGCAGCGCCTCGACCTCGGGGAACACCTTGCCGTAGCGGTTGTTAAAGCGGCGGGCGATGGTGCGGGTGAGCTCGATGTGCGGCAGCTGGTCGCGACCGACCGGCACGACGTTGCCCTTGCAGAACAGAATGTCGCAGGCCTGGTGCACCGGGTAGGTGAGCAGAAGGCCGGTAAGCTCGTGGCCCGAGGCCTCCATCTCGGCCTTGACCGTGGGATTGCGCGCCAGCTCGGCCTCGGAGACCAGCGACAGGAACGGCAGCATGAGCTGGTTGGCGGCGGGCACGGCGGAGTGAGCGTAGATCATGGTCTTGTCGGGGTCGATACCGCAGGCAAGGTAGTCCATGACCATGTTGTACACGTTGTCCTGGATGTGCTCGGTGGTGTCGCGGTCGGTGATGACCTGGTAGTCGGCGATGAGTACGTTGGTCCTGGCGCCCATGTTCTGCAGCTCCACGCGGCCCTTGAGGGTGCCAAAGTAGTGACCCAGGTGCAGACGGCCGGTGGGGCGGTCGCCGGTAAGCATGGTGAACTTCTCGGGCGTATTGGCCAGGCCCTCGCGAATGGCGTTGCTCTTTTGCAGCGCGACTTCGTAGCTGTTCTCGTTTGGCATGATTGCTCCTAACGTTCGTTCGCAGGTTTTGATGATAGCGTGTTTATTGAGAGGGGTGGGCGTGAGTGGGTGAGGGACTGCCAGGGGCCGGCTTTCAAGTCCGCCGCGGCGTTCGCGCGAACGGCTGCCAACGCCTTGGCACATCCTCGGCAGCTTGCCCTAGAGCTTGTGGTGGCGCTCTTCTTTGCGCTCCTCGGCTGCCTGCTCCTCCTGCTTAAAGGCGGGGTCGTCGGGGGTGACGAGCTCGTCCTCGTGCGTGCGCTTGTTGTAATGGTGGCGCAGCACGGGCTCAAACAGGTGCAGGTGCTTGGCGAAGGCCGCCGAGCCAATGGCGAGCACGGTAAAGATGAGCACGCGCATGGGCACCTCGACCTGGTTAATCGCGGCGGCGCCGGCCGAAAGCATGATGCACCAGGCATAGATGAGCAGCACAGCCTGTTTTTGGTTGTAGCCTTCTTGGATCAGGCGGTGGTGGATGTGGCCCTTGTCGGCCTGCCCGATGCTAATGTGGGCGCGCTTGCGGCGCACGATGGCGCTAAACGTGTCGATGATAGGCACGCCGGCAACGATGAGCGGGATGATAAGCGAGGTGAGTGCGGCGGTGCGGCTCACGTTGAGCAGCGAGATGGAGCCCAGCGCAAAGCCCAGAAGCAGCGACCCCGAGTCGCCCAAGAAGATGCTTGCGGGGTTGAAGTTGTAGCGCAAAAAGGCCAGACAGGCGCCAAAGAGCGCAATGGAGAGCGCGGCGGCGTCGATGCGGCCCGAGAGAACGGCCATCGAAAACATGGTGAACGACGCGATGCCGCAGATGCCCGTGGCCAAGCCGTCGAGGCCGTCGATGAGGTTAATGATGTTGGTGAATGCCACCAGATAGATCACGGTAATGGGGTAGGCGAGCCATCCGAGCATGATCTCGCCGGGAGCAAACGGGTTGACGATGACGCCGATCCGCAGGCCGCCCATGCAGGCGATAAGCGCGGCGAGGACCTGTCCGGCCAGCTTTTGCTTGGGCGTGAGCTGGAAGACGTCGTCGATAGCGCCGGTCGCAAAGATAACGGTAAAAGAAAGCGCAAGTATGGGGTAGCTGATGTGCAGACGGGGGTGGGGCACCAAAACGGGCGGCCAACCCAGGTACCAGGTGCCTAGGATTTGCACAGTGCAGGCGACGACCAGGCCCAAAAACACCGCCGTTCCGCCCAAACGCGGGATGGGCTTGGTGTTGATGCGGCGCTTAGAAGGATAGTCGACGGCGTCGAGCTTGATTGCCAGGCGCTTGACCAGGGGTACCGTGAGGAAGGTCGTGATAAAGGCCGCCGCTGCCACGCATAGGTACGGTATGTAGCTCGGGGATGAAGCCATGAATCTAAAAACCGCCAAGCGTCGAAGGAAAAGGTCAGAAGAACGCCATGCGCAAAGGGCATAGCCGAACCATAATACTCGACCAAGGGGGGTGCATGGAATTGCACGCAGCGATAATCACGCGCTTACCAGATATTGGGATGTTGTCGATGGCTTGTCGGGATGCCGGCGGGGATCCATATGGACTGTAATGGTGATTTTCGGCAAAAGAAAACCACCCCCCACGTTACGAAAATGAACCCACCTAAAACAGGTGGGTGCCCTCATCGACTGTTCCAGCGTCCTTAACAACGAAGGATACCTGTACTAGGTACGACTGTGTGGGCTCCCTAAATAAACGCGACGGTTCACCCAGTTGCTCCGCGGGGGGCGGAATACCTACATCATAAAGCGGCACTTTATTGATTCCAGTCTTGACATTACAAAAATCGTGTCGGACGATTACGGCGCCTTGGGCTCGAGCCGTCTGTGGGGTTGATCCCTTTACGTTTGAGCTGCTGAATCGTTGTTTTGGAGCATGGTTTTATGCCGACGTCGTTGACCGAACTTTTTTCGCCCGCCTGCCATTTGTGTCCGCGCCGTTGCGGTGCGGCGCGCGATGAGGGCGCGCACGGCGTCTGCGGTGCTAACGACACGCTCAAGGTGGCCCGCGCCGCGCTTCATATGTGGGAGGAGCCGCCTATCTCGGGCGAGGCCGGTTCGGGCACGATCTTCTTTAGCGGCTGCTCGCTCAAATGTATCTACTGCCAGAACCACGAGATCTCGACCGGCAATTTTGGCCTTGAGATTTCGCCTGAGCGCCTGGTCGAGATTATGCTGGAACTGCAGGACCAGGGTGCCAACAACATCAATTTGGTGACGGCGACGCACTATGCGCACCTGTTGCCTGCCGCGATTGCCGCGGCACGGGCGCGCGGACTGGTTATCCCAATCGTCTACAACACGAGTGGTTACGAGCGCGCGAGTGCCGTGGCGGCGCTGGGCGACCTGGTCGATGTGTGGCTCACCGACTTTAAATATGCCGATGCCGGGCTTGCGCAGTCGCTCTCCCATATAAAGGATTACCCGCGTGTGGCCGTGTCGGGTCTGGCCCAGATGGCGCGCGAGATCGAGCGCCGCGGGGGAGAGTTGGTGGACGAGGACGGGCTTATGAAGCGTGGCATGATCGTGCGTCACCTGGTGCTTCCGGGGCATGCAGACGATTCGTGTCGCGTGCTGGACCTGGTGTGGCAGACGGTGGGCGACGTGCCGATCTCGGTTATGAACCAGTACACGCCCAATGCGCTCATGCGCGAGCAGGGCGGCGACCTGGCACGCGCCGTGACGCGTGAAGAGTACGAGCAGGTGCTCGACCATGCCGACGACCTGGGTTTTACGACGATGTTCTGGCAAGAGGGCGGCGCGGTAGACGAGAGCTTCACCCCGGCCTTCGACACCACCGGTGTTCTTACCAGCGCAAAGTAGCGCGTTCGTCGATGATTTTTCTGGGACGGGGATAAAAAATCATCGAGAGGATCGCCTGTTCGAAAAGTTGCCAAAATAGCCGCGCCCCAAAAAGACTGGTTATTGGGCGTTGACAGTTGGCGAGCCGTAGGTAAAATATCGACTTGTCCTGGGGACGTAGCTCAGTTGGGAGAGCGCTGCCGTCGCATGGCAGAGGCCGAGGGTTCGACTCCCTTCGTCTCCACCCTTGGATTTGATAAGCCGCTGACATTGTGTCGGCGGCTTTTTTTAAAAGAAAGGGCTATACCATGGCCGAGCTTGAGTCCCAACCATTGTCCGACGAGGAGCGCGCTGAGTTGGAAGAGCTCCGCGCCGAGAAGGCCCGCCGCGAGGCTCGGGAAGAGGCCCGTCGCGAGCGTGAGGAGCTGGCTGCCCTTCGTGCCGAGCGCACGAAGGCCGAGGAGGCCGCCGTGAACGCCGCATCCGCATCGGCGCCCGCGCCCGCACCCAAGCCCGCTGCTGCGAAGCCTGCACCTGCCGCGCCCAAACCTCAGCCTAAAAAGGCCGCTCGTCCCAAGTCCGTCGAGCCCAAGCCGAGCCGTGACGAGATGACCTTTGCCCAGCGCATGGTTACTTCCAAGGAACCTACGGGCGAGAACGAGATCCCTGGCATGGCGCCGGCTCAAAAAATCATTATTGTCCTTGCCCTCATCGCGTTCGTCATCTTTATGGGCTACACGATCCTGACCAGCATGGGCCTGCTCTAACCGATTTGCATCGGGCGTCATGTCCGCATGCTCTGCTCTTGTCCAACCCTCAAATTCTGCACCACACATCCGAAAGGTCGCCCCATGGCTTTGACCGACATCTCGCATCCCACCGACATTGCAATGCTCACCGATCTGTACGAGCTCACTATGGCCCAGGGCCTGTGGGAGAGCGGCAAGGCCAATGAGCAGGGTTGTTTTACCGCGTTTTACCGCGACCATCCCTTTGGTAGCGCCTATGCCGTCATGTGCGGCACCGCCGAACTGCCCGAGCTGGTCGAGAATCTGCGCTTTACGCCCGAGGACATCGACTACCTCGCCTCGCTCCAGGCCCCTGCCGGCGGCGCGATGTTCAAGCCTGGATTCCTCGACTACCTGCGCGATTTTCGTGCGCATGTAAACATCGACGCCGTGCCCGAGGGCGAGCTCGTCTTTCCGCGCGAGCCCATGGTGCGTGTCACCGGCCCCGCGCTGGAGTGCCAACTGCTCGAGACGGCGCTGCTCAACATCGTCGGGTTCCAGACGCTTGTCGCCACCAAGACGGCGCGCGTGGTGCTCGCCGCCGACGGTCGCCCTGTGGCGGAGTTTGGCCTGCGCCGAGCCCAGGGTCCCGATGGCGGCCTGGCCGTTGCGCGCGCGAGCTACGTTGCCGGCTGCTCCTCTACGTCCAATGTGCTCGCCGGCCGCCGCTACGGTATTCCCGTCTTTGGCACGCATGCGCACAGCTGGGTGATGAGCTTCGATTCCGAGCTCGAGGCCTTCCGCGCCTTTGCCAAGTCGAGCCCCAAGAACTGTACGCTGCTCATCGACACCTATGACGTGCGCGAGGGCTGCGAGCATGCCATTACGGTTGCCAAGGAGATGGAGGCGGTGGGCGAGCGTCTGTCGGCTATTCGCATCGACTCCGGCGACCTCGCCAAGCTCTCCAAGTATGTTCGCGGCCGTTTTGATGCCGAGGGCCTGCCCTATGTGGGGATCTCGGTTTCCAACGATCTGGATGAGTACACGATTCAGTCGCTGCTCGACCAGGGCGCGCCCATCGACAGCTTTGGCGTGGGCACCAAGCTCGCGACCTGCTACGATCAGCCGGCGCTGGGCGGCGTGTACAAGCTTTCCGCCCGCCGTGCGAGCGAGGCAGATCCATGGACGCCGGTGGTCAAGCTCTCCGAGCAGCCCTACAAGCGCACGATCCCGGGTGTGCAACGCGTGCGCCGTTATTACGACGGCTTTGGCGGCCCGGTCTGCGACATGATCTACGACGAGGACCATCTGGCGGGGGAGGGCGCCGCGCGCGGCAATACCCTCGTGGCCGTGAATGATGCCGCCCTGGTGACTGACGTGTCCGAACTTGAGTATCGTGAGCTGCTGGTGCCGATCGTGCGCGACGGCAGTGCGGTGGCTCCGCGTGAGAGCATCCAGGACGCGCGCGAGCGCTGTGCTTGGGCGCTCGATCATCTGGACGCAGCTTTCAAGCGCTTCCTGTACCCGCAGACCTATGTGGTGGGCATGGAGCAGGGCCTGGCTCAGGTGCGCGACGAGCTCGTGCGCAAGAACATGGCCGCGGCCTCTGCCTTTCCCTGGGCTCATTAATTCCTTGGGCGGTAGGGGCGAGTCACGCTCCCTTGGGCGCCAGCTCGGCCGTTCGCTGAACAGTTGATTGGTTTGACGTATGACGACTTCTTATAAAACGATGGTGGTAAAGATCGGTTCGTCCACGGTGGTGGGTGCCGATGGCAAGGTCAACCGCGCCTTTATCGGCGGACTTGCCGATCAGGCCGCAGCGCTGCGCAAGCTCGGCTGGCGTCTGGTCGTGGTGAGCTCGGGCGCTATCGCCTGTGGCTATCCCGTGTTGGGCTTCGACCGCAAGCCGGTCGGCGACCTACCGAGCCTGCAGGCCTGCGCCTCGGCCGGTCAGTGCATCATCTCGTCGGCCTACGACGAGGAGTTCCATGCGCGCGACCTGCTCACCTCGCTCGTGCTGCTCACGCGCCACGATACGGCCCGCCGCACGTCCTACCTACACGCGCGCGACGCCCTGCTGCGCCTCGTGGAGCTTGGCGTGGTGCCGGTCGTCAACGAGAACGATACCGTCACCGTCGACGAGATCAAGTTTGGCGACAACGACACACTGGCGGCGCTTGTGAGCTGCCTGGTTTCTGCCGATCTGTGCGTGACGCTCTCGGACATCGATGGTCTCTATACTGCCAATCCGCATGAGGACCCCACGGCCGAGTTTGTTCCTGTCGTGCATAAGATCGATGCCATGATTATCGCCTCGGCGGGCGATTCTTCCACATCGGTGGGCACGGGCGGCATGATCACCAAGATTCGCGCGAGCCGCATTCTGATGACGGCGGGCATTCAGAGCGTGATTTGCTCGGGCGAGGAGCCCGATGCGCTCGTGCGCCTCGCCCGCGGCGAGAGCGTGGGCACGCTGTTCGATCCGCCGGCGGAGCGCTTGGACATTGCGCCCCGCAAGCTGTGGATTGCACTGGGCGACAAGGCGCATGGCTCGGTGACGGTCGATGACGGCGCCGCGAAGGCGCTGGTCAGCCGTGGTTCTTCCTTGCTTGCGGTGGGTATTCGCGAGGTCGATGGCGCGTTTGCCGAGGGCGATGTGCTCGACGTGTGCGATTCGAGCGGTATGGTCGTCGCCCGCGGTATCGCCGAGGCCGATTCGGACGTGCTGGAACTTGCCGCCGGCCGCCGCCAGGACCAGATCGCCAGCAACCGCCTGCTCGCTAACCTGGCCGAGAAGCCTGCGATCCATCGAGACAACTTGATTGTATTTGCATAAAGAAAGACAGCGCTGCGGATCGTTTCCCGCAGCGCTGTCTTTCTCGTGCCGGCACCTGGGGACGTTCTTTTTGTGCTGGCAGGTGGGGACACTCCTATGCTAGAAGATCTGGCGTAGGTCTCCGCGGTTGAGGGCTTCGTCGAAGAGGTGCTTGAACACCACGCTGCCGTGCAGGCCATCGTGCTCAAACTCGTTGGTCACCCAGGCGTGCGAGTTGCCTACGCGGCTGAGCGTATCGAGCTGCATACCCGAGTCCACGTACATGTCGTCGAAATACACCGCGGCCTGGAGCGGCACTTCGTTGCAGGCCAGGCGCTGCGGGTCGTAGATTTTGTCCCAGCTGGTGTCTTCCATCAGCAGGTCCATGGCGGGTTTGAAGGGCTTGAGCTCGGGCATCTGCTCAAACATCCACGGGAACATGGCCTCGCCGGTAAACATGAGCGGGCGCGCGAGGGTGTCGAACTCGGCACGATGGGCCTTCTCCTCTGCTGCGGCCCAGCGAATGGGCATGGTGTCGCCGTCGGCGTAGATGAACTCCTGCAGTGTCCAGTACAGCGGGTTTGTACGCGTGTTGGTGCGCTCGAAGGCGCGCATCAAAAAGCTGTCAGATACCGAGGCGCCGCAGGTCAGCGTGCCGTCGCCGTCAACAAAAGCGTGATCGATAATCCAATGCATGCGCTCAAAGCTCGGCTTCATGCCAAAGTCGCTGCCCATGAGCTGCAGGCGCTCGACCGTCATCGGCGAGCCGTCGGGCAGCACGGGCTTCTGTGCCTCGAGCGCATCGGCCAGGGCTGCCACGCGCTCGACGTCGGCGGGGTAGCGGTCGTAATACTGCTGCGTCTTGGCGGCCATGCGAGGGAAGGTGTGCGCGTAGACCTCGCTGGCGCTCGCCGGCACGTGGGGGATGCCGCCGCAGGTAAAGCTCGCCGCCACGCCCTCGGGGAAGAGCGACAGATAGCTCAGCGTCAAAAAGCCGCCGTAGCTCTGGCCGAGCGTGACCCACGGCTTGCCGCCAAAGCCCACCAGGCGCAGGTACTCAAAATCGCGCACGATGGAGCTGGCGAGGTGGCGCTTGAGGAAGTCCGCCTGCGAGCGCGCGGCATCGGAGCCGGCCACCGTCGCGCGCTCGCCCAGAGCCGCGATCGTGCGCCCGTCCACGCAGCTACTGCGTCCGGTGCCGCGCTGGTCGGGAAGGACCACGCGGAAGTGCTTGACGGCCTCCTCGATCCAGCCGTCGCTTGTGGGCGACAGCGGACGCGGGCTCTCGCCGCCGGGGCCGCCCTGCAAAAACAGGAGCAGCGGCAGATCGTCGTTGATGCGGTCGGGCGCGCAAACCACGCGGTAGAAGAGCTTGATGCTCTCGGGCGCGCCGGCGATTGGTGCCGGCATAGCGCCGCGGCGCATGGTGCTGCCGACGGCCAGGAGCATCGGCTCCAGGCCGCGCCAGTCAAGGGGTACGTCGATGCTGTGGTCCTCGACGTAAAGGCCGGGGACGTGGTACGAAGTGATGAGGGCCATGTGAGTCTTCCGTTCGTTGCGGTGTTTCGGGTTGACCAATTCTACCGCCGCGGGCGAGGCCATGCGCAAATCGGCTACCATGGTTGCAAACTTCTAGGAGAAAGGGCCGCCCATGTCGGTCGATATAGCCACGTATGTCCACGATCTTGCCGTTGCCGCCAAGGCAGCGTCGGCCTCGCTTGCCACGGCGAGCGATGAGCAGCGTCAGGAGGCCGTGCGCGCCATGGCCGCAGCACTGCGCAACGGTGTCGACTCCATCGTCGCCGCTAACGAGCTCGATATGTCCGCCGCACGCGATGCGGGCACTTCGGCCGGTCTGCTCGACCGTCTGCTGCTGACGCCCGAGCGCGTCGAGGGCATGGCCGCCGGCCTGGAAAAGCTCGCCGAGCTGCCCGATCCCGTCGGCCGCGTGCTCGACCACCGCGTGCTTGCGAGCGGTGTGGACCTGACCCGCGTGAGCGTGCCGTTGGGTCTGGTTGCCATGGTCTACGAGGCGCGCCCCAATGTGACGGCCGACGCCGCGGGCATCTGCATCCGCACCGGCAACGCCTGCATTCTGCGCGGCGGCTCGCTGGCCTATCACTCGTGTGCCATGATCGCCGAGCTGCTGGCCGATGCGCTCGAGGCCAAGGGCTTCCCGCGCGAGGCCGTGTCGATGATCGAGTCCACCGACCGCGAGGCCACCGGCGAGCTCATGAAGCTCCGCGGTATCGTCGACGTACTCATTCCGCGCGGCGGTGCAGGCTTGATCCAGCGCTGCGTGCGCGAGTCGCTTGTGCCGGTGATCGAGACGGGCACGGGCAACTGCCACATCTACGTGCATGAATCCGCCGACTTTGATAAGGCGCTCAACATTATCGTCAATGCCAAGACCCAGCGCGTAGGCGTGTGCAATGCCGCCGAGTCGCTGCTGGTCGACCGTGCTGTGGCAGATTCGTTTTTGCCGGCGGTCGTTGCCGTGCTGCGCGACCACGGCGTACTGATTCACGGCGACGAGGCCACGTGCGCCGCATGCGCCGACGCTGGGCTTGCCGAGGGCGACAACTACGTCGCCGCGACTGAGGAGGACTGGGGTCGCGAGTACCTGGCTCTCGAGATGAGCGTGAAGGTCGTGGCGAGCGAGGACGAGGCCATCGCACACATCAACCGCTACGGCACGATGCACTCCGAGGCCATCGTTGCCGAGGACACGGATGCTTGCGAGCGCTTCCTGGATGCGGTCGATGCCTCGGCCGTGTACGCCAACGCCAGCACGCGCTTCACTGACGGCGGCGAGTTTGGCCTGGGCGCCGAGATCGGCATCTCGACCCAAAAACTCCACGCCCGTGGCCCCTTCGCCGCCGAGGCCCTCACCACCTACAAATACAAGCTCCGCGGCACCGGCCAGGTCCGCCCCTAAACCCCTCGTAAACGAAAACCACCACAAAGGTGCCTGTCCCCTTCGTGGTGGTTTTAGGTGGCGTGGGCGGTTAGGCCTGGAAGGTATCGCGGTCGGGGGCGAAGGACTGCATGGCCGCGATGGTGCGGTCAAAGAGCTCGGGGAGCTCTCAGCCCAACATCTCGGCGCCCTGCGAAATCACGTCGCGCGAGCAGCCGGCGGCAAAGCGCTTGTCCTTGAACTTCTTCTTGAGCGACTTGGTCGTAAAGTCCATAACGCTCTTGCTCGGGCGCATGATGACTGCAGCGCCGATCAGGCCGGTGAGCTCATCGCAGGCAAACAGGATCTTTTCCATCTGCAGCTCGGGCTTGGGCAGCGAGGTGTTGAAGTCGGACGTGTGCGTCTGGATGGCGCGAATGAGCTCTGGAGACGCACCTTCGCCCTTAAGAATCTCGGCAGCATAGATGGTGTGGTTCATGGGGTCGTCCTCATGCTCCTCCCAATCCAGGTCGTGCAGCAGACCGACGATGCCCCAAAACTCCTCGTTCTCGGGGTCGAACTCGCGCGCAAAGTAGCGCATAGTGCCCTCGACCGTCTCGCCATGGGTGATATGGAACGGGTCCTTGTTGTGCTCGTTGAGCAGTTCGAACGCGCGGTCGCGGGTGATTCCGGCGGTAAGCGGCTCTGCCATAGGAGACTCCTTGTGCTCGTGGGTATCGATAAGAATGAATACTACTAGAACAAGAAAACCACCACAAAGGTGCCTGTCCCCTTTGTGGTGGTTTTGGCGCGGTTGGGTTAGTTGAGGGCGGCTTGGGCTAGGCGGGCTTCGGCGGCCTCCTCGGTGACGCCCAAGGCCACGGCGAACTCCTCGATGGAGCGGCGCTTGGCTTCCTTGAGTACGCGCATGTAGTAGGAGCTGGGCTTTTTATCAGCTTCCTCGGCCTGGCGAATGCGGTACATCATGGTCTTTGCCACGCGGACCGTCTCGGGCGCGCCCAGCTTGAGCTGCTGCTTAAAGTGCGTCTCCTCAAGCGAGCTGTTGCGCTCGGTAAAGGTGTCGCACTCCAGCTCGTCATAGTGGCTCAGCAGGTGCTCGGCATCTTGCTGCGAGATGGCGGCGTGCAAACGGTCGGCCTGCGCCACGGGGTACATGAGGATCGTCTGCGCATGTCCCTGCTTGGTCTCGAGCAGCAGCATGGGCTGCGGTGTGTCGTCCCTAAAACCGACGACGGTGCAGACTCCCTGGCCCGGATGAATGACGTGTTGACCGATTGAGAACATGCTACCTCCAACTTATACGAATTTACGTATGTCTAGAATAACACGCTGACGTGCGCAAACCCTTACTTTATGCAGGAAAAGCACACAACTCTGATAGGTAAGAGTATTCGATAACAGACGCAGCTCATTCACACCTTTATGCATTTTCAACGCCTGCATAATCTGCAGGCAGACTGGCATCTTTGAGTGACTCCATACAAGCTGTAGTCATTTTTGTGCATATGCAATATCTATTAGCTTTACCCTGCGACAGTGCCCGTCGCTTGTGATAGAGTGCTACAAACTCTGGCTTTTGCCCTACGAGTGACCAAGAGCTCGGGGGCTTTAACACAAGGAGGATCTATGCCCGAGAAGATTGAAGAGCTGGTACGCGCTGCGCTTGCTGCGGCCCAGGAGGCCGGCGACCTTTCCGCATTTGAACTTGACGATTGCGCTATCGAGCGACCGGCTGACACTTCTCATGGCGAGTGGACCTCTACCATGGCCCTGAAGTCCGCCAAGCTGGCCCACTGCGCCCCGCGCAAGATCGCCGAGGCCATCGTTGCCCATATGCCCGAGGACCCCGCGATCGAGAAGGTCGAGATCGCAGGCCCCGGCTTCATCAACTTCTACCTCTCCGTTGCCGTCAAGAATGCCATCTTTGGCGAGGCTCGCGAGAAGGGCATGGACTTCGCTAAGTCCAACGTCGGTGGTGGCCTGAAGACCCAGGTCGAGTTCGTTTCCGCTAACCCCGTCGGCCCCATGCACATCGGCCACGGCCGCTGGGCCGCGCTGGGCGACTCACTCTGCCGTGTTATGGACCACGCCGGTTACGACATCCAGCGTGAGTTCTACATCAACGACCACGGCTCTCAGATGAACACCTTCGGCAACTCCATCAGCACGCGCTATATGCAGCTTGCCGACATCATCGCCAAGCAGGGCGTGGATATCGACGAGGCTCACAAGCTGCTGATTGCCGACCGCGACGCCTTCGTTGCCGACGAGAATGACGAGCATCCCGAGACTCATCCGTACCAGGATAACTTTGCCGAGACCCTTGGCAAGGACTCCTATGGCGGCGACTACATCATCGACGAGGCCGCCGAGTTCTGGCGCACTGACGGCGATAAGTGGGTCAACGCCGATCCTCAGGAGCGTATGGAGAGCTTCCGCGAGCGCGGCTATGTAAAGATGGTCGACAACATGCGCGACCTTTGCCATGCCGTTAACTGCGACTTCGATCGTTGGTTCTCCGAGCGCTCACTGTATGTGAAGGACACCGAGGGCGAGACCGCCGGCACCTCCGCCGTCGACCGCGCTTTTGAGAAGCTCGACAAGATGGGCTACCTCTACACCAAGGACGGCGCCCTGTGGTTCCGCTCCACCGACCTGGGCGATGACAAGGACCGCGTCCTGATCAAGTCCGACGGCGAGTACACCTACTTCGCCTCCGACGTTGCCTATCACTGGGATAAGTTCCAGCGCGTCGACCACGTCATCGACATCTGGGGTGCCGACCACCACGGCTACATCGAGCGCGTCCGCTGCGTCTGCGACGCTCTTGGCTATCCCGGCAAGTTTGAGGTTCTGCTGGGCCAGCTCGTCAACCTGCTGCGCAACGGCAAGCCCGTCCGTATGTCCAAGCGCAAGGGCACCATGGTGACCCTGCAGGAGCTCGTCGACGAGGTCGGTTCCGACGCCGCCCGCTACACGCTCATCTCCAAGAGCTCCAACCAGATGGTCGACTTCGATATTGAGGCCGTTAAGAAGCGCGACAACTCCAACCCGGTCTATTACGTGCAGTATGCTCACGCCCGCGTGTGCTCCATCCTGCGCCGTGCCGCCGACGTTACGCCCGAGCAGGCTGACGAGATGGGCATGAAGGCCGTCGCCGCCAAGGCCATCGGTGAGAACGTTGATTACTCGCTGCTGACCGACCCGACCGAGCTCGCCCTTTCGCGTAAGCTCAACGAGCTCACCGACCTCATCGCCAGCTGCGCTCGCGACCGCGCCCCGTTCCGTCTGACGCACTTTGCTGAGGAACTCGCCGGCGACTTCCACAGCTTCTACGCTGCCTGCCAGGTTCTGCCGAGCGAGGGCCGTCCCGTCGACCCCGAGCTTTCGCGTGCCCGTCTGGCCGCTTGCGACGCCGTCCGCGTGACGCTCGCCCTGGTGCTCACCCTTGTTGGTGTCTCCGCTCCCGAGCAGATGTAAGCTACGGGTCATTTGACCGCGCAAGTTTGGTTTAACTGAGCCTTGAAAGCCCGATCTCCCATATGGAGGTCGGGCTTTTTGCACAAACGCCGTCGTATTGACGAATTTGGGACTGCTGGAAATACGAAACTATGCCGGTTTACTACGATGAATTGAGAAATTCCAACCACGCCGGCTTTTCGCAAAAAAGTGCAAGGCATCTACCTGCGGTTTTAGTTCAACAAATTTCGGAGTGGTCGCGGTTGAGCGATTCGTCGTAGTAAACCGTCATAGTTTTGGCGGAGGCATTCAGGTTTGTGGGCGGTAAACCAAAGATTGTCCCTTTTGACTAGTCGTTTAAGAACGTCCTCAATGACTAAGTTGCAGGTGGTTGCGGTTGTGTTACACTAACGCTGCGTATATGACGCAAATATCTCGATACAGATCAATGATGTCCGTCGGTATTTGACGGAGCTAGACTGTTTAGCCGCCCTGAAGGTTTATGCAGGGAGCATGTGATCACAGGGCTTGAAAAGAAAGTTGAGCAAACACTGTGTCTGATCAACAGCAAGAAAACGAAATAACGACGACGCAAGCCGCTCCCGCTGCACCGGTTGCGTCGGACCAGGTCGCGGCGCCCGCGCAAGCCTCGGCTCCTGAGACGCCTAAGGCTGCTTCGACGCCTACGCCTGTAGCGGCTGAGAAGGCCGTGTCTGCAACTGGTGAGGAGGCTGCTCCGGCAAAGCCCAAGCGTACGCGCCGCGCGGCCAAGCCTGCCGATGACGGCGAGGAGGTCACCAAGCCCAAGCGCCGTAGCACGCGCACGACGCGCGCCAAGCGTACCGTTGCAGCTGACTCCTCGGCGCCGATTTCCGATGAGGTCGCGCAGGCACGTGCGTTGGCGCAGATTAGCGAGGCTCAGGTGGTGCGCGCCCGCCGTCGTGCTGCCGAGCGTGAGGCCGCGGCTCTGACCGAGCTTGCAGCTCCGTTTGTGCCCGAGACGCCTGCCGCCACCGAGACCCCTGTCGCCGACCAGCCAACCGAGAAGCCGGTACCGCGCACACGCCGTCGCACGGCTGCTAAGGCCGAGCAGGTTGCCGATCAGGTAACCCCCGAGCTCGCTGAGGCTTCGGTCCGTTCCGCGGCAGGGGAGGGCACATCGCCTGTTGAGCCCGCTGCGCCTGTCGAGGCCAGCGAAGTTCCCGTTGTCGATCCGGCTTTGCGCCCGCACCGTCGCGGTCGCAAGCCCAAGGCTTTCGTCGAGGCCGAGAAGGCCGCAGCCGCAGCCGCCGCCGCTCGGGATGCTGCGGCGACCGCCGAGCCTGCAACCGCTGCCGACGCGCCCGTCCAGGATGCTACGACTTCCGAGGCCGTTTCTGCCGATGTCGAGCCCGCCGACGTCCGTCCTGGTCGCAGCCATCGTACTGCTGCTAAGCGCACGTCCAAGGCCAAGGCTGCCAAGAAGGGTGCGTCCGAGGTTTCCGCCGAGACGACCGCCGATGCATCGACTGATGCCGCCGAGCCCCAAGACGTCGAACAGTCTGCGTCCGAGAAGCCCAAGCGCGGTCGCAAGAAGTCCGCTAAGGCCAAGGCCGTCGAGCAGCATGCCGAGGCCGAGCCGCAGGGCGATTCCAATGCCGAGGCCAGCGATGATGCTTCGGCTAACGAAGACGCCTCCGCAACCGATGGCACCGCCCCCGTCGAGACCGAAGAGAGCGCTCGCCCCAACCGCCGTCAGCACAAGCGCAACGACGAGCGTAATGACCGCAACGAGCGCAAGGACGAGCGTAACAACGATCGCCGCAACCGTCAGCGCGACCGCAAGCAGCGCAATAAGGAGCGCAATGCCGCTCCCACCGAGCCCACGCTTTCGCGCGAGGAGCTCGCGGCCATGAAGGTCGCCGAGCTGCGCGAGAAGGCCAAGGAGTTCGAGATTGAGACGACCGGCAAGAAGAAAGCCGAGCTCGTCGAGGAGATCTACGTCACCGCCGCGAAGGCCGAGGGCTTCCGCGACATCAAGGGCATCCTGCAGATTCGTCCGGACAGCTCCGGTATCATCCATGCCCATGGCTACATGAAGTCCAACGACGACGCCTTCGTGCCCGCCTACCTCATCCGCTCCGCGCGTCTGCGCACGGGCGACGTCATCGAGGGCTCGCTTCGTCCTTCGCGCGGCGGCGACAAGCGCGCCGGCCTCGCCAAAATCACGACCGTCAACGGTCTAGACCCCGAGCAGATTCGCAACCGCCCCAAGTTCGGTGACCTCACCCCGGTCTATCCCAACGAGCCGCTGCGCATGGAGCATGGCAAGGATTCCATTACCGGTCGCGCCATCGACATCGTGTCGCCGATCGGCAAGGGTCAGCGTGGCTTGATCGTGTCCCCGCCCAAGGCCGGCAAGACCACAATCCTCAAGAAGATCTGCCAGTCTATCTCGATTAACAACCCCGAGGTGCACCTCATCTGCCTGCTCGTCGACGAGCGCCCCGAAGAGGTTACCGATATGCAGCGTTCCATCAAGGGCGAGGTTGTGGCGTCGACCTTCGATATGCCCGCCGACAACCACACTCGTGTGGCAGAGCTCGTCATCGAGCGCGCCAAGCGCATCGTGGAGCTGGGCGGCGATGTCGTGGTGGTGCTCGACTCCATCACGCGTCTTGCCCGCGCCTACAACTTGGCGGCGCCCGCCTCAGGCCGCATCCTTTCGGGCGGCGTCGATTCGGCGGCACTGTATCCGCCCAAGCGCTTCCTGGGCGCAGCCCGCAATATCGAGAACGGTGGCTCGCTCACCATCCTGGCCTCTGCCCTCATCGACACCGGCTCCAAGATGGACGAGGTCATCTTTGAGGAGTTCAAGGGCACCGGCAACATGGAGCTCAAGCTCGACCGCGACCTGGCCGACCGCCGCATCTTCCCGGCTATCGACCCCGTTGCCTCCGGTACGCGTAACGAGGACCTGTTGGTTGACGAGCAGATGCGTCCGTTTGTCTTTGGCCTGCGTCGCATTCTTGCCGGCATGAACAACACCGAGCGCGCAGCTGCGTCGTTTATCAAGGGTCTTAAGGGCACCAACACCAACCAGGAGTTCCTGGTGCGTTCGGCCAAAAAGCACAGCGACTACGAGCAGACGTTCTAAGTCGTCAACCGCACGCGGCGTTATTGCCGGCGCGATGAAGGGTCGGGGCTTGCGCCTCGGCCCTTTTTATATCGCCACTCGGCGCCAGTTATCGACCATAAGACTGGCAAGCAGCAGGTTTCCCGTTTCAATCCGACATCGTCGCTTGCAATCGACAGGGCGGTTTCGCATAATAGCTTTTAAGCTTCGCGACGGAAAACGCAGATGAAACGAACCATATACCGTTGCTTTGGGGCATAGCCCCGCTTCATCTTCTCTCGCGCAGCCAACTGAATGATGCGATTTGGGTGCTGGAAGATGGGGAGAGCTCATGGCTTCTTCTGATGCAACACAACGAGCAGTCCTTGCCGGACTTTCGTGCGGGATCGGCCTTGCCGCTCCCGTGGTTATGTATGCCGCGACGCTGCCGTTTTCGTCTGTGAACGAGACGGTCGTGGCGGGTGCGGTTCCCTTCGCCGTGGGCGCGGTGGCGGGCGTGGGCATCTATGCCGCCTCGCTGGGTATCTCCGAGTATCGTGCGCAGCGTGAAGAGCGTCTGTTCCAGCCCGATGCCATGGGCGGTGCCGCCAATCTCAATCAGCATCAAAGCGAGTTCAAGACCGCCTCGATTCCAGCTCAGCAGCAGGATGCGACTCCTTACGCTGCGGCTTCTGATTCTCAGGCTCAGGCGGAGCAGTCTACCTCGGCATTCCTTTCCGGCCTGACTGGTGCGTTCCAGCGCCGTCATGCCGATGATGGTGTCCCTACCATCGCTCGAGCCGCAGATGCTATGGACGAGGACGAGGCTTGGTCCATGATCGACAGTATGCTTGACGACGATTCGCCGGTGAGCTGCGACCCTGCACACTCGCGCGACGTCTATCAAGTCGCCATCGACGAGCTCACCAACGGCGGGCAGACCGGCTCCTTCAATCGCGACGACATCGCCGCCGCGGCACGCGCCGTGTCTGGCTCCCAGGCCGCCCCTGCGGGCAGCACGGCGGCTTTCGTGGCACTCGTCGCCAACGCGGCAGCCAATAACGCCTACAGCGCTACCTCGGCGGACGCGAACGCTTCTGCCGACAATTCGTACGTTGATGAAGCCATGGCCGCGGACGAGGAGGCCGTTGCCGCCCGCCGTGCCGCCGAAAGCTCGCTGTGGGGCGCTCCTGCCCAGCAGCAGGCGGCTGAGGCTGCGCCGTACAATGTAAACCTCGCCAGCATGCCTATCATCTCCGGTGCCGCGGATATCGATTTCGATGACCTCGATGAGCCTGCAGCCATCACCGCATCGATTGATGCCCAAGATCGCATCGACACCGGCGACCTTCCGGATGCCTCACTCGAGGTTGATGTCCCCATGGCTGATTACTCGGGCCACGAGGACATGTGGGCCGCCGCCACCGCGATTCTGGATGAGATTGACGAGCCTGCTCCTGTTGCAGCCCCCGCTCCCGTCGCTGCCCCTCAGCCTGCTGCCCCCGCCTATGTCGGCCGTCACAGCGCTGTGTTCCCCGAGGATACTGCCCGTATCTCGCGCGAGAGCATCGAGCGGGCCGAGGCTATTGCCGCCGGCATTATGGAAAACCGTCGTCACGAGCGCGTCAATCAGATCCTCGAGGAGGAGATCGAGCGCCTGCAGTCCTCTACCGCCAAGCGTACGGGCCGTGCCTACCTGAGCGTTATCGAGGGCGGTACCGCCAGCTTCGCGCCGCTCCGCGCGGAGGCATAACTTCTGCATGGTTAAGATCAATCGAAAATGGGCGGTCGTGACCTGCCTGATGGCGCTCTTGATCTGGGGCAATTCGCTGGTTCCCGGCTCGGGGTCGGGCTCGCTGAGCCTAACGGTCATGGAAGCTATCCGCGGTTTCCTGCACGGCGTGGGACTTCCATATGAATGGGTGACCAACTTTGTTGTTCGCAAGTGCGCGCATTTTACCGAGTATATGGTGCTCGGCATCCTGGCAACGCACGCCTTTGATTTTGAGGGCCGGCGCACCTTTGACGTGCTGCTGCCCACGGCGGTGTTCCTGCTGCTGATTCCCTCGATCGACGAGACGATTCAGCTCTTTGTGCCGGGACGCGCTGGCATGATCACCGATGTGATGATCGACTGCTGTGGAGCGGCAACGGGCGTTGTGCTCCGATATCTACTACGATCGCTCATATGTGCCAAAAAGGCCGCCTAGGACGTATGTTTGGTCCTAGGCGGCCTTTTTTATTAGAGGGCTTATATGGGGCGTGGTGGCGTCGTTCCGTAGGTCGGATTTGCCGGGCGCGCCACGCCCTGTGGGTGCGTCTGCTACTGAAGCGCCTGTGCGCCCAGGGCCAGGCAACCCATAATGCCCTGCTTGCCCTCGAGGCTGTTGTTGACGATGTAGTTATCGATGTCGTTGACCTCGGGCGTGACGATATAGCCGTTGAGCATTTCGGCGCACTTCTTGCGCGCGAGCGGCACGATGGGGGTGTGGTCGGCCACGCCGCCGCCGATGATGATCTTTTGCGGCGCGTAGCACAGCGTGTAGGTCATGAGCGCCTGTGCCAGATAGCCGGCGAGCAGGTCCATGGCCTCCGGGTCATCGGCCATGTCTCCAGCGCTCTTGCCATCCCAGCGCTTTTTAACGCCGGGGCCGGCGATGAGGCCCTCTAGGCAGTTGTCGTGGAAGGGGCAGGCGCTGTGCTCGCCAATGGTGTCGCGCGGGTCGCGCGTGACCAGGATGTGGCCGGCCTCGGGATGCATCATGCCGTGTACGAGCTTACCGCCCGAGAGCACGCCGGCGCCCACGCCGGTGCCGATGGTCAGATACACAACGTCAGTGAGGCCCTGGGCGCAACCAAAGGTGACCTCGCCCAGGCAGGCGACGTTGACGTCGGTGTCGTAGCCGCAGGGGATATTGAGCTCGTTTTGGATAGTGCCCAGCAGGTCAAAGTAGCGCCATGCCGTTTTGGGCGTCTCCAGGATCTTGCCGTATTGGGGCGAGGCAGGGTTGACTGCGGTGGGGCCAAAGGCGCCGATGCCCAGCGCGGCGATGCCCTTGTCGGCAAACCATGCATTGACGGCCTCAACGGTCTCCTGCGGGGTCGTGGTCGCGATCTGCTCACGCTCCAGGACCGTACCGTCTGCATAGCCCGTGGCGCAGACCATCTTGGTGCCGCCGGCCTCGAGCGCTCCGATAAGCTGCTGTTCTGCCATAGTATTCCTCTCTCTGGGACGAGTTGCTCCGTGACTAAAGTATAGGGCTCTAAAACATTTAAGAAAGCGCTATAAAAAGAAGCCTCGCAACGTGGCGGGCGGTGCGGGGCTTCTTTAGTTACTTTAGTTGCCGGGCCGTTCTTACCCGCGCGGCTTGATTTTATCACGTAGCGACTTGAGGTTCTCCAGTGCCGCGTTAAGCGTCTCGTCCCGCTTGGCAAAGTGGAAACGAATCAGATGGTTGACGGGCTCGCGGAAGAAGCTCGAGCCGGGCACGGCGCCCACGCCCACCTTGGATGCGAGGTCCTCGCAGAATTCGAGGTCGCTGTCATAGCCAAACTCAGAGATGTCCATCATGACGTAGTAGGCGCCCTGCGGCACGTTATGCTCAAGACCGATGCTATCGAGCCCCTGGCAGAACAGGTCGCGTTTGGCGGTGTAGAGGTCGAGGACCTCATCGTAATAGCTGTCGTCGAAGTTGAGGGCGGTGACAACGGCTTCCTGCAGGGGAGCGGCGGCACCTACGGTGAGAAAGTCGTGGACCTTCTTGATGCGCTCGGTGATCTGGGCCGGGGCAATGGTGTAGCCCAGGCGCCAGCCAGTAATGGAGTAGGTCTTAGACAGCGAGCTGCAGCTGATGGTGCGCTCGAACATGCCAGGCAGCGTGGCCATGTAGACGTGCTCATGGGGTGCGTAGACGATGTGCTCGTATACTTCGTCGGTGATGCAGTAGGCGTCGTACTTTTTGCAGAGGTCGGCGATAAAGGTGAGTTCCTCGCGCGTAAAGACCTTGCCGCAGGGGTTGGAAGGGTTGCACAGGACGATGGCCTTGGGGTCGTTGTCGCGGAAGGCTGCCTCGAGCGTCTCGCGGTCAAAGTCGAATGTGGGCGGGTTGAGCGGCGCATAGATGGGCTCGGCACCCGAGAGAATGGTGTCAGCGCCGTAGTTCTCGTAGAACGGCGAGAAGATGACGACCTTGTCTCCGGGGTTCGTAACCGTCATCATGGCGGCCATCATGGCCTCGGTGGAGCCGCAGGTGACCACGATATTCTGGTTGGGGTCGATCGGCATGCCCATAAAGTGCTCCTGTTTGGCGGCGAGCGCCTCGCGCATGGCCTGGGAGCCCCAGGTAATGGAGTACTGGTGGTAGAGCGGCTTGGGGTCGGCGGCGATGGTGCTCAGGCTGTTGAGCAGCTGCGCCGGAGGATCGAAGTCGGGGAAGCCCTGCGAGAGATTGACGGCATCGTACTTATTGGAGATGCGTGTCATGCGGCGGATGACCGAATCGGTAAATGTTGCCGTGCGGTTGGAGAGTTCTTTCATGCCGGTCCTTTCGAGGATTTGCAGTGGGGCAAGTTTACTCCTATGGAACCGGTGGGAATTGCTCGAAACGCGCTCGAAAAACTCTTTTCAAAATTCTTGAAAATTGGGGCTTGCATCGCGTGGCGTTCCTTGCAATAATAGTCGAGCGCGAAGCGCACAGGACACGGTGGGTGTAGCTCAGTTGGCTAGAGCGACGGGTTGTGGTCCCGTAGGTCGAGGGTTCGAGTCCCTTTACCCACCCCAGTTCTTGCTTCGTGTTGATATCGGGTCGTTAGCTCAGTTGGTAGAGCAGGGGACTCTTAATCCCAAGGTCCAGGGTTCGACCCCCTGACGGCCCACCACACGATATCTCCTCTAAAGTCCGCCACAACGGACTTTAGCTTTGGGTCGTTAGCTCAGTTGGTAGAGCAGGGGACTCTTAATCCCAAGGTCCAGGGTTCGAACCCCTGACGGCCCACCAAAGCATTGTAAAGCGACTAGCTTCGGCTGGTCGCTTTTTTGTTGACCTTGCATGGGGTCGAACCCGTCGGGGCGCGGAGCTGAGGAAATGCGTAAGCATTTACCAGCGCAGCGCGCAAGGCGCAAAGCGCCGTAGCGGCCGCCTGCAAAGCAGGCTGACCCCCTGACGGCCCACCCAAAGATCGTTAAAGCGACTGGCTTAGGCTGGTCGTTTTTTTGTTAACCTCGCATGGGGTCGAACCCGAAAGGGCGCGGCCGCTTTCACAGATTGAGTCTACCCTGGGGATCGGTGAAACCGTCAGTACCCTCCTTGAGTTTCTTCTCGTCTGCCTTCACGCGACGCTCGAGCTTTTTTGTATCCTCGGCAGGCGGTAGGTTCTCGGGAACAATTCCGCGGTCGATGAGGCTGCCACGCACGCTCGTGTTGTTCTCGACGTGTTCTTGTTTGATCTGGTCCAGACCGTACAAGTCGTGTTCCTCGGCGTTGAAGGCCGTCATCGAGTTCGTGAGGTCCTTTGCTTTGATGAGAACATCGGCTAGCTTGTCCGCCAATGCAGCACTCTTGGACACACCAAGCTGCCGCTTCATGTCCGCCGTGCTTCTGCCGCCGAATAACGCCTCATCGCCCTTCGACTTGATGATCGCGAATCCTTTGGAGTCCACGCCTCGTTTGAACGCAATGCCCGAGAGCTGTTTCTCTGAATCGGATAGCGAGTGGCACGCCTGCAAGCGCTGAATCTCTGCGAAGCGCTGCTCTATGAGCTCCTGACGGCGTGTCTGCACGGCGAAGTACGCCTGTGCGAGTGCGATTTCGGGCTTGTTTGGGTCTCCGTTTTGGGCGATTAAATAGCATGCGTAGCGCGTCAGCTTGTAGTCTTTTACGGCTCGTTTGGCGATGCCGGCATCTACCATTTTGCTGGCCTCAGCAAAATGGGCGGCAACAGGCATTTTATTGGTGTCACACGATGCCATGGATCTCTTAACTGCAGTCTCAAAATTACGCCATTGGGTGTATCCGAGGGGTTCCATTAAATCGCGTGCGAGCCAATACTCAACGCCGTCTTCTACATGGGCGTAGCTGTCAAGTTCGACACGCCATTTCTCGATATCCCTGCTGTCCATATCTCTTCCTTTCTGTTCGTTTGTCTACGTGGACTATGTCGACTCCGTATTCAGAATGAGTATATTTGCCCGTGCGGACACGAATGGGCCCTGTGTCGCTTTGAGTTCACGGGACCCATTAATATCGAGAAGTTGTGTTCTGCTCTGGAGGGGTGCTCGGCTTAGTCCGCTCGATAGTGCGAACCCAGGCTTTCGGTCCGCTTGCGCATGGCTTTGACCATTTCCTGTGCTAGTTGAATCTGCGATTGCAGGCGGGCGAGGGCAGCGATTTCGCTGTCGTTGGCATGTGGCTTATTTAGAGCCGTGGCTTCGTCTTGCAGGCTTTCAAGCTGTTGCAGGGCCTCGGATAGGCCTGTTTCGGTCCTGTTGATCATGCAAAAGGTGCTCATCGTGTGCCTAAGGCTGTGTGTCAGGCGTTCGGCATCTGTTGCGGCAATGCCGTACTGGGGGAGGGTGATATCCGCCTTCAGGGCCGCCTCAGGCTCTTTCTGCGCTGCAAGGGCTGCCGATGCGCCCGCGATACGTCCGAATACGATGCCGTTGGCGCTTGACAAGCCACCAATGCGGTCGGCGCCGTGCATGCCGCCTGTCGCCTCGCCGCAAGCGTAGAGGCCCTCAACGCCCGTGTGCGCGGTCTTATCGATCTTGATGCCGCCGTTAGCGGCGTGGGCATACATCGCAACGCGCATCTCGTCGGTCGGCGCGATGCCGTGCTCGTCTTGCAGCCAGGTGGCAAAGGTCTGCACAAACTCTGGGACATCCTCGCGGGGGAAGTCGTAGTGGAGTGCCAGGCCTTCGACACCTGCCTGATCGATGACGAGATCGATAGCGCGGGAGGCCAAGCGTGACGTGAAGGGACCATATCCAGAGCGCTGCTCGAGCAGGTCGTCCAGCTTGTCGTCGGCAATATCTACCGGCTGGTCTACGTGCACGTAGCGCCAGGTTTTCTCATTGAAGACCAAGTTACGCCTGGGCTCGATGAAGCCGGGCATCATCTGCATGAACTCTATATTAGTAAGTGTTGCGCCGTGCGCCAGCGCGATGGCCTGCGAGGAACTGAGCACATCAGCCGACGTAAGGCTGCGCTCGAACAGGCCGCCTGTGCCACCGGCTGCGATGACCGTGGCCTTGGCAGCAAAGGGCACGATTCGATTTTCGGTAAGGTCGTAGAGTACGGTTCCGGTTATTCTGCCGTTCGTGTCCTCAACAAGGTCGATAAGCTCATGGCGGGGGAGCAGGCGAATGCCGAGCGACTCGATCCAGGTCGTCAGAGCGTCCTCAAGGGGCTTGCGGGTGAGGCCGCGCCACATGCGCGTCTTGTGGTCAAAGCAGGGGATAAATTGCTTTTGTTGAGCACTCTTGGCGCTTTGCGGACGCTGGAGCTCAACGCCCAGGTCTTGCTCGAGCCAGTCAATCGCTTGGGGAATGCCGTGGACGAACGCTTGGACGAGTTCGGGGTCGGCAACGCCGCCGCCGACGGCCAGGATGGTGTCGATGAGGTCCTGCTCGTCGTCTTCGTTAACGGGTCCGATAAGCCCTAGGCCCCAGGTTCCGGGGAAGAAGCTCGATCCACTCATAGTCTTGCCGGCGCTTGCCACAGTGACGGTTGCACCCGTGCGTGCCGCTTCGATGGCGGCGCAAAGGCCCGCAATGCCAGATCCAATTACCAGTACATCAGTCAATTCCATCGGATTCCTTTCTCGTCCGGCGCATTGTCGCACGGGTGATCGGCAATGGGGCCGCAAAGACTCGGCAAATCGGTAAAGGGCAAATATGGCAGGTGGGCGTCATGGACGCTCTGACGCTCCATCTCATCACATCTTGTATTTCGCCCCAACTGATATATCGGCATTAGCTACCCTGCGACAGCGCAAACAAAAAGAGCCGCTACCTGGGTGGGTAGCGGCTCCAAAGCTCAACTATATGAGCATCGCGCGGGCGCGATTAGGCCTTGAGGGCCTCCTCGACGGCGACAGCGCAGGCGACGGTGGCACCGACCATGGGGTTGTTGCCCATGCCGATGAGACCCATCATGTCAACGTGCGCAGGCACGGAGGAAGAACCGGCGAACTGGGCGTCGGAGTGCATACGGCCCATGGTGTCGGTCATGCCGTAAGAGGCAGGGCCGGCGCCCATGTTGTCCGGGTGCAGGGTACGACCAGTGCCGCCACCAGAAGCGACGGAGAAGTACTTCTTGCCAGCCTCGAGGCGCTCCTTCTTGTAGGTGCCAGCGACGGGGTGCTGGAAGCGCGTGGGGTTGGTGGAGTTACCGGTGATCGAGATGTCGACGTTCTCGTGCCACATGATGGCAACGCCCTCGCGGACGTCGTCGGCGCCGTAGCAGTTGACGGCGGCGCGGGGACCATCGGAGTAGGGGATGGTCTCGACGACCTTGAGCTCGCCCGTGAAGTAGTCGAACTGGGTCTTCACGTAGGTGAAGCCGTTGATGCGGGCGATGATCTGAGCAGCGTCCTTGCCCAGACCGTTGAGGATGACGCGCAGCGGCTTCTTGCGAGCCTTGTTGGCGTTTAGAGCCAGGCCGATAGCACCCTCAGCGGCAGCGAAGGACTCGTGACCGGCCAGGAAGGCGAAGCACTCGGTGTCGTCGGAGAGCAGCATAGCGCCCAGGTTGCCGTGGCCCAGACCGACCTTGCGGTCCTCGGCGACGGAGCCGGGAACGGTGAAGGCCTGGATGCCCTCGCCGATGATGGCGGCAGCCTCAGAAGCGGACTTGGCGCCACGCTTGACAGCGAGAGCGCAACCGAGGGTGTAGGCCCACTCGGCGTTCTGGAAGGCGATGGACTGGGTGTTGTTGACGATCTCACGCGGGTTGAAGCCCTTGTCGGTGCAGATCTGCAGAGCTTCCTCGAGGGAGGCGATGCCGTTGTCGGCGAGGCACTTGTTGATCTTGTCAGCGCGGCGCTCGTAACCTTCGAACGTAACAGTCATAGTTATTTCCCTCCCTTTCTACTCGTGAACCGGGAACACGCTGGCGACGGAGTGAGTCTCCTCGTCGGTGCGCGGGTCGATGTACTTGGCAGCGTTCTCCCACTGACCATAGTGGCCCATAGCGCCAGCGATGGCCTCCTCGGGGGTCTTGCCGGCCTTGACGGCGTCGGTGAACTTGCCGAGGTTCAGGAACTCGAATGCGATGATCTCGTTCTTGTCGTTGAGAGCCATGCGGGTGACGTAGCCCTGAGCGAGCTCGAGGTAACGAGCGCCCTTGGCCTTGGTGCCGAACATGGTGCCGACCTGAGAGCGAAGGCCCTTGCCGAGGTCGTCGAGGGAGGCGCCCACGGGCAGGCCGCCCTCGGAGAACGCGGTCTGGCTGCGGCCGTAAACGATCTGCAGGAAGATCTCGCGCATAGCAACGTTGATGGCGTCGCAGACGAGGTCGGTGTTGAGGGCCTCGAGGATGGTCTTACCGGGAAGGATCTCGGAAGCCATGGCGGCAGAGTGGGTCATACCCGAGCAGCCGATGGTCTCAACGAGGGCCTCCTCGATGATGCCGTCCTTGACGTTCAGCGTGAGCTTGCAGGCGCCCTGCTGAGGTGCGCACCAACCCACACCGTGCGTAAGACCGGAGATGTCGGAAATCTCCTTAGCCTGGACCCACTTGCCCTCCTCGGGGATGGGTGCGGGGCCGTGGTATGCACCCTTGGCAACGGGGCACATGTTCTCCACTTCCTGTGAGTACTGCATGCCTCTCCTCTCTATCGTGTTGGCGTCCCGTCTGGGGGCCGTGGCTGGCGATTGCCGGGCGACCCTTCGAAAGGGACATGACATGCAGCCCCTATAATACCGCGAAATGCACGGAATATTCGGCGAACGGCTCAGTTTTCGTAGCGAGATGCGCGGAACTTTCAATTGAAACGGTTTAACTCTATATTCTGTGGTCGTGCACTTCCGTAGAGGGGGTCCGTCTTGGGCAAGCTTTTGGTCAGCTTTTGTAAGCGTTGCAGGGGTTGACCTGTTGCAACGGTGCCGTTCGCCGCCTGTTTACTGCCTTTGGCCGCGCGAGCGAATTGTTTTGCGTGAATGTTTTGATGGCACGCTTCAATCGTGCTGTATTGGATGGCAAGCAGATCCCGGCGAAGGGAGCGCCATGCAGCGCGTTTGGAGAACGGTTACCGGCTTTTACCATGTCTGTGCCCGCGGTACGGGCAAGCAGCTCATCTTTGAGGGCGATGAAGACCGGTGGGAGTTCTTGGAGCTGATGCGTGAGTGCTGCCGCAAGGCGGGCGTGACGGTTATCGCCTGGTGCCTTATGGGCAATCACGTGCGTCTGGTGCTTGCAGATTACGAGGACGCGATGAGCGCGGCGATGCACCGGCTGCTTTTGACGTACGCGCGGCGGTTCAATAAACGCACGGGGCGCACAGGGCATCTGTTCCAGAACCGTTTTGACCGGCGCTCGCTCGATACCGACTGGCAGGTGATGGAGGCTATTCGCTCCGTTCACGCCGATCCGCAGGAGGCGGGCATCAGTCTCATTGAGCGTTATCCCTGGAGCAGCTTTCCGGAGCATTTGTGCGCTTACGACGGTGACGCGGCCGATGTCGCGAGGGGATTTTCTGATCCTTCTTGCGTGCTTGAGCTTTTTGGTTCTGCCGAGGGCTTTATTGCCTATTCGCTTTCGACGCCCGACGGCGGCGAACCGGCGCTGCGCGATATGAAAGAGACAGAGTGGGAACGCCACGCCTTTGCCGACAAGTTGGCGAAGAGCCTCGGGGCTCCGCTCCATGGGGTTAAAGACGCACCGCCTGCGCAGCGCGATACCGTTATTTTTGGATTGCACGATGCCGGTTTTACGGTGCGCCAGATTGAGCGGTATACCGGGATTGGCAAAAGTACCGTCTCTCGTATCGTGCGCGCTTATGCGCGGGTGAAGGCACAGACTGAGCTCTCGGAATAGAAAATGGCCGAACCACTCTTGTCAAGCGATTCGGCCAACAAAAATCTTAAGATTTGGGACAAGTACTACTGATTATTTTGCCCCTCGAGCATGCCGTCGAGGGTGCGCCAGGCGAGCTCGGCGCATTTGACGCGGGCGGGCATGTGCGAGATGTCCTGGAGCTGGGCGGCCTCGTCCAGGTCTTCCAGGTCCTCCTCGGAGAGCTGCTCGCCGCGGATCATGGCGAGGAAGAGCTCTGCCAGGCGGTGAGCTTCCTCGACGGTCTCGCCGGTGATGAGGTCGGCCATGATGTCGGCACTGGCCTGACTGATGGCGCAGCCGTGGCCGGTAAAGGAGGCCTCCTCGATCACGCCGTTCTCGACGCGCAGCTGCAAGGTGAGCTCGTCGCCGCAGCTGGGGTTGATGCCGTCGTGCTCGTGCGTGGGAGCATCCATCTCGTACTTATAGTCGGGGTGCGAGTTGTGCTCCATAAATGTGGTGGAGGTGTACAGATTACCCATTGAACGTGCTCCAAACGTGATGTAGGCCGGCGATGAACTTGTCGATGTCGGCCTTGTCGTTGTAGAAGGCCACGCTGGCGCGGCAGCAGGCGAGGTTCTCGACGCCCAGCCAGGTGAGCAGCGGCTGTGCACAGTGGTGGCCGGCGCGAATGCAGACGCCGTCCATGTCCATGATGCTCGCGACGTCGTGCGGGTGGATGCCCTTGACGTTAAAGCTTACAACGCCGTGGTGGTTGTCCCAATAGATGGAGCCGATGATCTGGACAAAGTCGAGCTGCATGAGCTCGCCCATCAGGTAGTGGACGAGTGCCTGCTCGCGGGCCTGGATGTTCTCGTAACCCACCGTGTTGACCAGGTAATCAAGGGCGGCGCCCGTGGCGAAGATGCCGGCGGCGTCCTGCGTGCCGGCCTCGAACTTCTCGGGGACGGGCGCCCAGACGGCTTCCTGCTCGGTGACAGAGTCGATCATTTCGCCGCCGGTGAGCATGGGCGGCATGGCGTTGAGCAGGTCCATCTTGCCCCACAGCACGCCGATGCCCATGGGGCCCATGGCCTTGTGCGCGCTAAAGGCAAAGAAATCGGCGCCCAGATCGGCCACATCGACCGGCATGTGCGGCAGCGACTGCGCGCCGTCGACGACCAGATAGCCGCCGTACTTGTGCACGAGCTTGCCGAGATTCTTGACCGGGTTCTCGACGCCCAGCACGTTAGACACCTGACCCACGGCCAAGATTTTGGTCTTGGGGCCCACCTTGGACAGAACCTCCTCGGTGGTGAGTTGACCGGTCTTGGTGGGGTAGAGGTAGACGAGCTTGGCGCCGGTCTCGCGGCAGACCTGCTGCCACGGAATCAGGTTGGAGTGGTGCTCCATGATGGTGATGACGACCTCGTCACCGGGCTCGAGCACCGTGGGTGCAAAGCTCTTGGCGACCAGGTTGAGCGACTCGCTCGTGTTGCGGGTGAAGACGACCTCGTTGGCCTGTGAGGCGCCGATGAGGTCGGCGATCTGCTGGCGGACCTTCGCGATGGCGTCGGTTGCCTCGACGGACAGCGAGTACAGGCCGCGCAGGGGGTTGGCGTTCATGCGCTGATAGAAGTCGCGCTCGGCGTCGAGCACACAGGCAGGGCGCTGCGCGGTGGCGGCGCTATCGAGGAAGGCGATCTCGGGGTGCTGCTGGAAGAGCGGGAACTGCGCCTTGTAGGGGTTGGTCTCGATGTCTACGGTGGGCCAGCCGCGCGAAGCCTCGTCGCTGGCGTCGAGCTCCATGGGCTCGGGGGCAGTGCAGGTATCGCATTTAACGTGCTCGGTGTCGATCATGCGAGCTCCTCTTCAAAGTTGTCGATCAGGTTGTTGCCCAAGCGGACGACGGCGGCGCGGGTGCGCTCGTCGGTCGCGGAAAGCGCGGCGTCCTCCAGCTTGGCGCGGATGAACAGGTCCTCGGCGGCATTTTGGTCAAGGCCGCGGCAGGCGAGATAGAACAGCTGCTCGTCGCGGACGTGGCCGATGGTGGCTCCGTGGTTGCCGGCGACGTCGTCCTCGTCGCAGAGAATGACGGGAACGGTCTTGTTGTCGACGCCCTTGTTGGCCAAAAGCACCGTCTCGCGCTCGGTGCCGGTTGCACCCTTGCAACCGTGCACGAGGTCGATGGTGCCGCGGTAGACCTTCTTGGACGTGCCGGTCAGCACGCCGTTGGCGTCGATCTCGCACTCGGTCTTGCGACCGCGGTGGCGCAGCTCGTAGTTAAAGTCGCGCACCTGCTCGCGGGCGCCCAGGTAGTCAGTATCGATGGTGACCTTGGCGGTATCGCCCAGCAGGTCGCCGGCAAGGCCGGTGGCGCTGGCGCCGGCACCCAGGACGGTGTGCTGCACGTTGACGCGCGCGCCCTCGTCCAGGAACAGGCCGGTGTCGTCGAGCGCGATCCAGCTATCGTCGAGCGTCTGCGTGCAGGTCACGTTGACGGTGGCGTACTCATGGGCGCACACGCGTAGCACGGATCCCACGACGCCTTGGCCGGCAACGGGGGAGTCCAGGGCAATAAGCAGATCGAACGTCGACTGGGGACGGGCGACGACGTCGATGGCGGCGATGGCCGCGGCTGCATCGACACCGCTCACGCGCACGGTAACCGTGGCGTGCTTGTATGCGGGCACATCGATGACGATGCGCTTGGTGGCGTGCTCGGCCAAGTAGGCGTAGGCAGCCTCGCCCATGCCGGTCTCGAAGGCTTCAGCAGGGGAGAGCTCCTCCTCGAGCTTGATGGCACCGGCCTGGTAGACAGAGGTGGCGGGCACGTCAAGCTCGGTCTCGGGCGTGATGCGGGCGCGGTCGGCGGCGTCGCCGGGGGCGGAGGCGCGCCGCTCGGGGAAGCGCTCGGCCATGGCGTCCATGGCGGCGTCGAACGCGTCTGCCACGCCAGCAAACTGCTCGTCCAAGCCCTCAACCTCAATGGTCTCGGCGGGAGCGGCAGCAAGCTCGTCAGAGAGCTCGAGCTTGGTCTGATTCATCTTCAGCCAGCCCCATGTGGCAGCCGGCATCGCATTGACCTGCTCAAGGGTGGTAGCAGCGGTGTTCGTGGTCTGATTCATTATCCGATCGCTCCTTCCATCTCGAGCTTGATCAGGTTGTTCATCTCGACGGCGTACTCCAGCGGCAACTCCTTGGAGACCGGGTTGGCAAAGCCGTTGACGATCATGGTGCGGGCCTCTTCCTCCGAGATGCCGCGGCTCATCAGGTAGAACACCTTGTCGTCGCCGATGCGGCCGATGGTGGCCTCGTGGCCGATGTCGACGTTCTTGGCGCGGATGTCCATGGCGGGGATAGTGTCGGAGCGGCTCTGGTCGTCGAGCATCAGTGACTGGCAGCTCACGGTTGCCTTGGAGCCCTCGGCCTTGGGCGTGGCCACGATGGAGCTGCGGAACGTCTGAATGCCGCCGCTCTTGGAGATGCCCTTGGTCTCGACCGTTGCCGAGGTCTCGGGCGCGTTGAGCACGACCTTGCAGCCGGTGTCGAGGTTCTGACCGGCGCCGGCAAAGGTGATGCCGGTAAAGCTCGAGCGGGCGCGGCGGCCATTGAGCACGCTCATGGGGTAGAGGTAGCCCACGTGGCTGCCGAAGGAGCCACTGATCCACTCGATGTCGCCGTCCTCGTCCACGCGCGCACGCTTGGTGTTGAGGTTGTACATGTTCTTGGACCAGTTTTCGATGGTCGAGTAGCGCAGGTGCGCACGCTTGCCCACAAAGAGTTCGACGGCGCCGGCGTGGAGGTTGGCCACGTTGTACTTGGGCGCGGAGCAGCCCTCGATAAAGTGCAGGTCGGCGTCGTCTTCGACAATGATGAGCGTGTGCTCAAACTGGCCGGCGCCCTTGGCGTTGAGGCGGAAGTAGCTCTGCAGCGGAAAATCGAGCTTGGTGCCCTTGGGCACGTAGACAAAAGAGCCGCCCGACCACACGGCGCCGTGCAGGGCCGCAAACTTGTGGTCGGTGGGCGGGATGAGCGTCATAAACTTCTCGTGGATGAGCGGCTCCCACTGCGGATCGTGCAGGGCCTCCTCGATGCCGGAGTAGACGATGCCCATCTTGGACGCCGTGTCCTGCATGTTGTGGTAGACCAGCTCGGAGTCGTACTGCGCGCCAACGCCCGCCAGGTAGCTGCGCTCGGCCTCGGGGATGCCCAGGCGCTCAAAGGTGTTCTTGATGTCGTCGGGCACCGACTCCCAGTCGTGCTTTTGGTCGGTGTTGGGCTTGACGTAGGTGACGATGTTGTCCATGTCCAGGCCCTCGATGGAGGGACCCCACGTCGGGTCGGGGAAGCGGTTGAAGATCTCGAGGGACTTGAGGCGCAGGTCGAGCATCCACTGCGGCTCGTCCTTCTTGGCGCTGATCTCGCGCACGATGTCGGGCGTGATGCCGGCGTCGAGGCGCTCGAATCCCTCCTCGCCATAGGTGAAGTCGTAGAGGCTGCGGTCGATGTCCGCGACCTCGGTGCGGTTCTTGGTCATTGCGTTGCCCCTTTACGCCTGCTGCTCGGCAGCGGCGGCCTCGGCCTGGGCGCGCTGCTCGGCGGCCTCGCGCTCGAAGGTCTCAAAGCCGTTCTTGTCGATCCAGGGGATCAGCGAGGCGTCGTCCTCGCGCACGATGTGGCCCTTGACCATAACGTGGACGCGGTCGACATCCAGGTGCTCCAGGATGCGCGTGTTGTGCGTGATGATGAGCATGGAGCCGTCGCAGCTCTTGCGGTAGGCGTCCATGCCATGGCTGACGGTGGAAAGGGCGTCGACGTCCAGGCCGGAGTCGGTTTCGTCCAGGATGGCGAGCTTGGGCTGCAACAGCAAAAGCTGGAGCATCTCGACCTTCTTCTTCTCGCCGCCCGAGAAGCCCACGCCCAGCTCGCGGTTGAGATAGGCGGTATCCATGTTGAGCTCGGCCGCGAGCTCCTTCACGCGGCGGCGGAACTCCTTACCCTTCATCTCCAGGCCGGGGCGGCCGGCGATGCTGGCGCGCAAAAAGCTCGACAGCGGCACGCCCGGAATCTCGACCGGGGCCTGGAAGCTCAGGAACAGGCCGGCGCGCGAGCGCTTGTCGGTGGTGAGCTCGGTGATGTCCTGGCCATCAAAGATGATGCGGCCGTCGTTGACCGTGTAGATGGGGTCGCCCATGATCAGGTGGCCGAGGGTGGACTTGCCGGCGCCGTTGGGTCCCATCAGCACGTGGGTCTCGCCGGCGGCGACGTTGAGGTTGACGTTGTGGAGGATGGTCTTCTCGTCCACGGAGGCGGTCAGACCTTCGATGGAAAGCAGCGGATTTGCGCTCATGCTGTCCCTCTCTGTATATGGTGTACTCATAGGCGTACTAAACCCTAGGAATCTTCTCGGAATAAAGTTACTATGGGTTCGGCGTTAGTCAAGGGAAAACCCGACTAATCCACTCGACTTTTCAAATTCTGGGACAAAATAACCTGTTGTGTTTGTCTCATTTACTTAAGATTTGGGACAAACAAAGCTGGTTATATTGTCCCAGATGCGATGGGAGGGTAGGTATGCTCATTTCTTCCAAGGGCCGCTATGCCCTCCGGCTGATGATCTATATCGCGGCGCTGGGCGACGCCGAGGGCAAGATTGCCCTGCGCGAGGTTGCCGACCGCGAGCATATCTCACAAAAGTATTTGGAGCAGCTGGTTCGTCCGCTTATGAAGGCGGGCCTGCTTAAGAGCGTGCGCGGCAAGGGCGGTGGCTACATGATGGCCAAGGATCCAGCCGAGGTGCGTGCCGGCGACATCCTGCGCGCCGTCGAGGGCAGCACGGCTCCGGTGGCGTGCGATGGCATCGACAACAGCTGCACCCGTAGCGATTTGTGCTCGACCGTCAAGTTCTGGCGCGGCCTGGACGACGTGATCGAAAAGTACGTCGACGGCGTGACGTTGGCCGACCTGGCCGCCGTTCCCGAAATCAACTTTGACATTAAGCTGTAGGGCTGCAAATGGCATCTCTCGACAAGGTGTGCAAACAAATCGAAGTTTTTGCTCGGGAATGTGACGCCGAGAAGGTTGTGCTGTTTGGTTCTCGTGCTCGAGGCGACAACTTACCCAAGAGCGATATTGACATCGCCGTAGCAGGTTGTCGGGATTTCGGCCGTTTCTCATATTTGATCGAGGAGCGTCTTGATACTCTTTTAGATGTAGATGTCGTCAATCTCGACGAGTCCTTGTCGCAGCAATTGCTCGATGAAATTGCCAGGGATGGTGTGATTCTGTATGAAAAAATATGAGAACTTTGCCAGTGCCTTGGCGAATCTTGAGGATGCGCCCAATCAGGATCTCAACAATGATTTTGTTCAGAGTGGATTGATTAATAAGTTCAATCTTCAATTTGAACTGAGCTGGAAGCTCCTTAAGCGTCTGCTCGAGTATGAGGGTGCCACGCTTGCCGCGTCGGGGTCTCCTCGTGCCATCTTGAAGGAGTCGTACCGATTCTATGACTTTATTGATGAGGCGGCCTGGCTAGATATGCTCAGAGACCGCAATACGAACGTCCATATCTATGACAACAAGCTCGCTCAAGATTTGATTCAGCGCATCTTGAACGTCTATATTCCCGCTTTCTGTCAGTTGAGGGACGGGCTGATGGAGCGATACGGCGAGCTTCTGATGGCGCCCGACGACCAGTTTGTTTAATTCCTTAAGATTTCGCGGAGGGTTGTTGCCGTTTACCGAGGGGTTGTTGTGCAACAACGGGCGAGCTGCAATACTTATTTTTATCTTTGCAAACTGAACTTTAACTACACCAATGCAGGGAGGATCTTATGCAGCCCAAGCATTCTGCGATTGTCGCGGGCCTGACGCTGGCGCTTTCGTTTGGCGCCGTTTCCGCGCCGGCACCCGCCGCTGCCGAGGAGCCCACGCCAGGCGTTGCCTCGGATGCCACCGATATCGATAAGGGTCTCTACACCCAGCAGTCTTTCTCGGGCGTGCTGAGGTCGGTCCAGGGTGTCTCGTTTGTCAACGTGACTCCCGAGATGAAGTACTTCACCAAATATGAGAGCCATGGCAACTATAACCAGGGCTTTTCGTATGGCGACGGTTATAACGCGCTGGGCTATTACCAGTTCGACCGCCGTTGGTCGCTCATCCCGTTTATGAAGCAGGCCTACAACTACAACCCTGAAAAATACAGCATGCTCAAGGATGCGATTGATCGCGGCAGCGAGATTTCCAACACGAGCAATGCCATGTACGAGAACGGCCAGCTCACCGAGTTGGGCCGTATCGCTCAGGATGCCTTCCAAGGTGCGTACAACACCGATCCTGTTGAGTTCTCAGCACTTCAAGATGCCTGTGCGTACAACTCGTACTATGCGGTGACCGAGGCGTGGCTCAAGAGCGGCCTTGGTATTGATATTTCGGGCCGTGCCGATTGCGTCAAGGGCATGGTGTGGAGCATTACCAACATGTGCGGCACCGGTGGCTGCAGGGACTTCTTCCGCTGGGCGAATCTTTCTAATGATATGACTGACCGTGAGTTTGTGACGGCGCTCTCCAATAGCGTGGTCAACAATGTCGCCACCAAGTATTCGAGCCAGCCCCAGTATCATGAGGGCTGGAAGAACCGTTATAAGAATGAGCTGAAGGACTGCTTGGCTTATATCGCCGAGGACGAGGCCGCTGCCGCTGCGACGCCCGTGCAGCCCGAGCCTACACCGGCGCCCTCGCCGACACCTGATTCGAATGACGACTCGAGTGACGATGCCAACGATGACAGGATGGATGCGCCCTCGACCGATGCTGACGGTAATGGCTCTGCTGGTGGCACTACCAACGACGGCTCTACCTCGAACGGCTCCAATTCGAACGGCTCTGCTGCGGGCGATTCGTCTTCAAGCTCTGCCGGCAATACGGACAGCGACGCTTCTGGTTCGACCGACGCTGACACCTCTAACTCATCCACCGGCTCGAGCGATTCGTCCGTTGACACCGGCTCTAACAACGGCTCTGGCTCTGACGCAACCCCTGATTCCGATGCTTCCAAGGACGACTCGAATAAGGCGCCGGACGCTCCCGTTGCTTCGCCGGACAAGAAGCCTTCTTTCTCCGAGCAGCTTGGTTCTACGCTGGGTTCTTCGCTGATGGCTGGCGTCAATAACGGCTCGGCCCAGAACAAGGACAACTCTGATCAGGCTTCCACGGAAAAGACCGAAGCCGCAAAGGGCGACTCCAAGGATAAGGCTTCCGAGAAGGTTGAATCCGATAAGGGTTCTAGCTCTGATGAGAAGGACGACAAGTCCGCTCAGAAGAAGGACGAGGACAAGAAGTCTGAATCTGAGGAGAAGGACAAGAACAAGGACAAGACCGAGGACGGAAAGCAGCAGGGCGAGGACAGCAGTAAGGGCAACACCGACAACCAGAACCAAGAGCAAAATGACTCCAAGACGGTGACCACTACAACCACCACTACAACGACTAAGACTTCGGGCGGTAACATGCCCAAGACGGGCGACCTTATCGTTATGGCGAGCCTTGCCAGCGCGAGCTTGGCCACGCTGGGCGCTACGTCTATCGTAAGTGGTAAGCATAAGCTCGATCAGCAGAAGAAGGCTTCTGGGGAGGACGACTCGGGGGAGTAGGCTCTCAGTTGCCAGATAACTAAATAGTCGGGACGGGGTCCGGTGCGAATGTATCGGGCCCCGTTTTGTTGTGCAACGATTAATTGTGCCCCCTCACACCTCTTGTTACTACCGTTGCCCGATATGTTTGCGCGGCGACATCGGTACATGCGATGCGGTCATTACAATTGGCATCGTGCTGCGATTTAGGGGGAACGTTTTGGTGTCTGAACAGGCAAATGTTGATTGTGCTGCTGGCTTTGGCGTGCGTTTGATCGGCTGTGCCGACGATGCGGCTTTGCCCATTGGCATGCACGACTATGCGGAGGCTCTTGGTTGCTGCACGCTGGTCGACAAGACCATGTTTATTGCCGATGTGTTGGACTGCGACGCGTCCGTTGTGGTGTGCTGTCGACCCGAGGGTTTTGGCAAAAGCATGAACTTGTCGACGCTCAGGGCTTTTCTGGAGCGTCCAGCGGTTGGTCGCGCTGATCAGCGTTTGTTTGCCAATGCTCAGATTTGGGATGCAGACGGTGGGCGCTATCGGGATGAATATGCTTGCTATCCGGTGATATCGCTGGACTTTTCTGGCGCTGCGAGGCGTGGTGCCGCTATTGCCGACGTCGTGCGCGATGCCCTTTCGGGCGAGTGCGCTCGCTTGTTGGCGCTCTTGGAGGCTCCTGATTTAGCTCGAGAAAAGGTGCGTCACATCGAACGTGTTGCGCGTGGCGTGGCGAGCGCGGACGAGGTTGACTCGGTGCTCGGTGTGCTCATTGAGCTGCTGGAGATGGCCTGCGATGAGCAGGTTGTATTGCTCGTTGATGGGTACGATGCGGCGTGGTCTCGCCGTGCGAGCGCGAGGGACGCTTCCGACGCCGATCCGGCAGGGCTATTCGATCGCGTGCTGTTCGACGCCATTGCCACTGCGCGCGATTCGTTGCGGCTGACGTGTCTGATGGGGGAGTGTCCCGGTCCTGCCGAAGCGGCGCTTTCTTCGCGCAGTTGTTCGTATTGTCTGTCGACGCCGCTTTCGACGTGGTGTGACCGTTGGTTCGGCTTTTCGGATGCCGAGGTCCAGGCTCTGTTGAATCATGCTGGGCGCGAGGAATACCTTGATGATGCGCGTGAATGGCTCGAGGGATATCGGTTTGGTAGGGCCTATTGCTCGAGTCCAGCGCGTGTGATCGGTTTTCTGGACCGAGGTTGCACGGCGCCTGTGCGCGCCGATCTGTATGGGTATGCGGATTGCCTGAGTAGGGTAGTTGCCGGGTGGAATCTCGACCGCCTTTCGGTCTTGTTTGATTTGCTCGAGGCCCATGGGTGTGCTGAGGTCCCGCTTTGTTTGGGCACTGCAGAGCCAGATGTCTCGCCTGACGATGGCATGTGGACAGCGCTGTATCTGTCCGGTTTTCTCACGACGGATATGACTGAGGAGCCAGAGCATGGCGATCGGCTCCGTGCTTTGCGATTGCCCAATAACGAGCTACGCCAGGCCTTGCGTCTAGTGATTGTTGAGTGGTTTGAGTGCGCTGCCGAAGACATTCGAGACGTCGATGCGTTTCGCGACGGGCTGTGCCGTGGGAACGAGGATACCGTGAGGCGGGCGCTAAGTCGCATCCTGGGGGATGCGGGAATCGGTGAGACCGACCCAGATACGCCGCTGCCATATCATCTGCTCTTGCAGGGGCTCTGCTTTGGCTTGCCGGGCTATGCCAATCCTGCCTCGAGGCGAAAGTGTGGCGCGAGTCGCTGGGACATCCAGGTTTTCCCTACGGGCACTGTGCTCGACGTAGCAGACACGATTGGCATGCTGGACGAGCGCCCGCTTATAACGATCAATATGATGTATGACCCCGATGTGGATGCGCTGGGGTTGGAATTGCTGGCCGTGCAGTCGCTACTCGACATAGAGCGCGACGGCATCGACGATATCCGTGTGCCGCGCCCCGGCGTGGGTCGCATGCGCTGGGGGTTCGGTTTTGATGGGCGGCGTGCGTCCGTGGTGTGCCAACGTCTGTAGCGGCGGGCGAAAGCCCTTTACTGTTCCGCGTCCTTCATGGGCGGCATGGGCTTCCAGTTGGGATCCTTGATGATCTTGCGCGCGTCTTTCATGCCACGGCGCAGCGCCGGAATACCGGTCTTAAAGCACTT
The DNA here is from genome assembly GCF_040092425.1 of Collinsella sp. CLA-ER-H3. NCBI lineage: Bacteria > Bacillati > Actinomycetota > Coriobacteriia > Coriobacteriales > Coriobacteriaceae > Collinsella > Collinsella sp. CLA-ER-H3. The sequence continues at coordinate 40,108 of NZ_JBBNLP010000004.1, read as the reverse complement.
GTCAACGGCGGCCAGGCGAATGAACTCCTTGCAGAAGGTCGCGGCGTTGCCCAGACGGAACAGCATGGGGTGATAGTCGCCATAGATCTGCATGTAGCGGGCCAGATAACCGCGGTTGCGCATGATGTAGTAGCGGTTGGTGTCGCTCGTGGAGTTGAGCTGGCGCTTGCCGGCGATATCCCAGTTGGAGACGGCGCGGGCGCGCTTGAGCACCACGTCGGCGACCACGGCGGCGGGGAAGTGCTGGCTGGCTACGTAGCCGTAGCAGGCATCGTCGCCGTAGATAAAGAAGCGCGCGTCGGGCAGGCCAATCTTGTCGACCACGCGGCGCGAGAACATGCCGCCCTCAAAGCACAGCTGGTTCATGGCGCGATAACCCTCTGGACCCAAGTCCCACTTGGCGACTGGGTTGGGAATGCCGAGCGAAAGGATGAGTTGGTATTGCCAAAAGAAGGCGCCGCCGTCAAAGTCCAGGCGCGAACCCTGGATGACATCGTAGCGGTCGGTCCACTTGGCAAGACGCTCGATGCCTTCGGGGATGACGAGCACGTCGTCGTCCATCACCCAGAACCACTGGGCGCCCAGGTCGTAGGCGCACTTGGTGCCGGCGGAGAAGCCGCCCGCGCCGCCACCGTTTTCAAGCTGCGGCGCGTAGATAACGCGGTCGGTGCCGCCCTGCGCGTCAGGTTGCTCGGTGTCGATGCCCCACAGGTTGGCCAGGCGCTCGTTGAATGCGGTGCACATGGCCTCGGTCTTGCGTGAATTCTCGTTATCGACAATCACGATGCGCCAGGGCGTTGCCGTGAGCTCGGTCATGGAGTCGAACAAGTTGGCCAGGAGTTCCTGGCGCTTGTACGTAACGACGACGATGGCAAGCTTGTCGATGGGAGCGGGGAGGGTTGAAGGCATGGGGCAATATATCCTTTCACGCGCGGCGGGCGAGTGCTGCGCGGAAGCTATCGAATACGTCCTTGGGACTGTCCTATTGTAAAGGCTCGGCGCACCTTAGCGGCAAGCTTTGAATAAAACGCAGGAACCTGCCATGGGCCCGCCGCATGACGTGGGGCTGCTTTGCCCGCAAGAGGCTCCATAGATTATATAAACGCCCGCTGGCGCGCTGACCCTTTGATACCATGAAATGACAGGTATTTCCTAAGGAGCACATTTGTCTACTAACGCCTCTGGCAGCCCTGTTCTGTCGCTGCTTATTCCCATTTACAATGTTCAGCGCTACCTGCGCGAGTGCCTCGATTCCGCCCTGGCGCAGACGCTCAAGGATATTGAGATCATCTGCATTAACGACGGGTCGACCGACAACTCGCCGGCGATTATCCGCGAGTATATGGAGCGCGATGGGCGCGTCAAGATGATTGACAAGGCCAACAGCGGCTACGGCGACTCGATGAACCACGGCCTGGAGATGGCGCGTGGCAAGTACGTTGGCATCTTGGAGTCCGATGACTTTATGGCGCCCGACGCACTCGAAATGCTTGTCTCGGCTGCCGATAGCAATAATGCCGACTTTGCGAAGGCGAACTTTGATTTCTACTGGTCTAAGCCCGAGGAGCGCCGTTCGCTGCACGAGATGTTTAAAGTCAAGGACTGTGGCAAGCCGGTGCACCCGAGCGATACGACGCAGTTCTTTAAGCAAAAGCCGTCGATTTGGTCGGCCGTGTACCGTCGCGATTTTCTTGAGCGCAACGGCATTACGTTCCTGCCGACTCCGGGAGCATCCTTTCAGGACACGTCATTCGCCTTTAAGGTGATCGCGTGCGCCGATAAGGCTATTTACCTGCATGATGCCGTGTTGTCGTATCGCCAGGACAACGAGAATTCCTCGGTCAATTCTTCGGCTAAGGTCTTTTGCGTCAATACCGAGTATGCCGAGATTGAGCGTTGGATTCGAGAGGATTATGCCCGCGACCACGCAAGTGATGACGTCTTGCGCATGCTCAAGTTCAATCAGCTCATTAAGTACGATTCGTACATGTGGAACTACGTGCGCCTGGCGCCTAAGTTCTATAAGGAGTTCCTGGTTCAGATGGCCAAGGAGTTCCAAGCGGCCTTGGACGCCGGGGACTTTTCGCTTGACGACCTCAAGCCGTGGAAGCGCGCAAATCTCGCTGTCATCCTCAAAGATCCTGAGGGCTGGGTTGACGAGCATCCGAGTTTTGCGACGGATGGTGCCTTGGGGCGTGCTAAGTATTACGCCTCGGTTGGAGGTCCAGGCGTGGTTGCTGCCTTCCTCATCGAATCGCTGAGGGGGTAGGTCGACATGGAAGAGACTTTGATTCCCAAAGCGACCATTGTCGTTCCCGTCTACAATTCGTCGCGCTCCATTCAGCGATGCCTCGATTCGCTGTTGGCCCAGTCCGAGCGCTCGATTCAGGTTGTCTGCGTCAACGACGGTTCGACTGATGATTCGTTGAACGTGTTGCGCCAGATCGCGCAGGCCGACGATCGCGTGCTGGTGATTGACCAGGAAAACGCGGGTGTCTCGTGTGCTCGAAATGCCGGTATCGATGTCGCCGAGGGCGAGACCGTCTTTTTTGTGGACGCCGACGATTACATCGATGCCCAGACGGTCGAGCGCGTGCTGCATGCCATGGAGTCATCAGATGCCGAGGCCGCCGTTTTTGGCGGCGTCTGTGAACCTGCCGATGCTGCCCCCAAACGCGTCCAGCAACTCATGAGCCCCAAAGCTGGTACCTTCGGCGCCCGCGATCCTCAGCTGCTGTTCCATTCGAATGCGCAGCCATATGCCTGCCGTGCGGCTTTTTCGCGCGAGCTGCTCAATCGCGAAGGCATTCGCTTCGCCCCCGGTTTGGCTTTGGGCGAGGACGTCGTCTTCCAATTTGCGGCTTATGCGCTTGCCCGCAAGACCGTCGTCATGCCGGACAAGTTCTACCACTACGTGATGGAGAGCGAATCGGCGACGCACGAGTTCAACAGTGTCGAGGCTCGCGCTAAAAAGCTTGACGCCCACATGAGGATGCTCGAGGAGGTCTTGGAGGACTGGGCGGCCTACGGTCTTTTAGACCTGTGCCCCGGCGAGCTGATAACTTGGTTTTTGGACCTAACTGTGTTCGACCTGGCGCGCTTGGATGCCGATGACTTCCATCGCGTGGCGGCTCGCGTCAACATGGACCTCACGACGTTTTTGGGAACGGCGTGGGCGGATGTGCCTGCTAAGGGCGCCGTTCGCCGTGTTGCCCGCAAGCTCGTTGCGGCGACCTCGGGCGTTACGATGGCAGACGCCACGCTGTTCTATCTTTCGACTCGCGGTCTCAAAGCCTGCTTGGAGCACTTTATCTAATTCCAAGCGCTGCCGCCCGCCGCAACTCGGCTGCTAAAATAACCCTGTTACACGCTATTCAACAGGAGGTTCTCTTGCAGAACTCTGATACCCCTAAAGTTTCGCTGCTTGTCCCCATCTGCAATGTCGAACGCTACCTGCGCGAGTGCCTTGATTCCGCCGTGGCGCAGACGCTCAAAGACATCGAGATTATCTGTATCAACGACGGCTCCACCGATAGTTCGCCAGATATCATCCGCGAGTACATGGAGCGCGATTCCCGTGTAAAGATGATCGACAAAGCCAACAGCGGCTACGGCGACTCGATGAACCGCGGCCTGGAGATGGCGCGCGGTGAGTACGTGGGCATCCTTGAGTCCGACGACTTTATGTTTGAGGATTCGCTCCAAAAGCTGGTCGCCAAGGCCGATGCTGAGCATGCCGATGTGGTAAAGGGCGACTTTTACCTGTATTGGTCCACGCCCAGCGAGCGCCGTGAGCTGTTTGGGATCATCGACGAGCATATGACGGGCGCCGCGTATCGCCCCGTCGATCGTCCGGGCATCTTCTACCGCAAACCTTCCATTTGGTCGGCTATCTATCGGCGCGAGTTCCTCAACGACAATCAGATTCGGTTCCTTCCCACGCCGGGCGCCTCGTATCAGGACGCAGGCTTTAACTTTAAGGTTTGGGCTTGCGCCGAGCGTGCCGCGTTTATTACTGACCCAATTTTGTGCTATCGCCAGGATAATGAGAAGAGCTCCGTTAATTCGCCCAACAAGGTGTTTTGCGTGTGCGATGAATATGCCGAGATGCAGCGCTTTTTGGGCGAGCGTCCCGAGCTCAAGGCTCAGCTCCAGGGCATTTTAATGCGCATGAAGGTCGATACGTACCGTTGGAATGATGAGCGTCTGGTCGATGAACTGCGCGAGAAGTTTTGGAAGAAAGCCTCGTCCGAGCTCAAGGCCGATTGGGATGCCGGTCGCTTTGACCTGTCGCTGTTTGATCCGCGTGGCGAGACCGACTTGCGTCTGATGGTCAAGTCGCCCCGCGCCTATATCGATTCGCGCTTTGACTTTAAGAAGCCGGGCAAGCTCAATACGTTTAAGCATTACTTTAAGATTGGCGGCCTGTCGCTGGTCTGGCGCGTGCTGACGTATCAGCGCACCTACGGCGACAACCCGCACCCCGATGACGTTCCGGCCGCACAGTAGGAGCGAGTGACTATGGCTAACCCCAAGATTTCCGTTGTCGTTCCCATCTATAAAGTGGAGGAGTGCCTGGCCTGGTGCCTGGACTCCCTGCTTGCGCAGGACATGCCCGATTGGGAGGGCGTGCTGGTCAACGATGGCTCGCCGGATGGCTCGCGCGATATTGCGGCCGCCTATTGCGAAAAGGACGCGCGCTTCACGCTGGTCGATAAGCCCAATGGCGGCCTGTCGAGTGCACGTAATGCAGGCATCGCCGCGTCCACGGCGTCTATCGTCGCGTTTTTGGATTCCGACGACCGATTTACGCCCGATGCATGCCGTGTGATCGTCGATGCATTTGAGCGCGAGGACTGCGACGTTTTGACCTTTGGCGCGAATCCGTATCCGCTGGAGGCGGGGTATCCGTGGCTTAACTATGTGCTGAGTCCGCGCGATGTGTCGTTTAAAGGCTATAGCTCTGAACTGCTGTTTAGGGAAGCATCTCGCCCCTTTGCATGGCGCACCGCCTGTGGGCGTGAGTTTTTGCTGGGCAACGGGATCGTGTTCGATGAAACCGTTAAGTATGGCGAGGACCAGGTCTTCGATTTCGCCGTGTACGGTCGTTCGCGTAAGACCGCGCTTATCTCGAACAAGCTGTATGACTACCGCGTGGCGCGCAAGGGCTCGCTTATGGACACCATGCGCTACGACGACGAGACACGTCTGCTGGAGCACGTGAAGATTTACTCTGCGGTGCTGGCTGACTGGCAGCGCGACGGTCTCGATGTCCTGCATGCCGATGACCTGGCGTACTTCCTATGCGATCTGGTGCTGTACGATGCGCTCAGGTTGCTGGGTTCGGACTGCGGCAAGGTGTTTGCTGCCGTTGCCACGGCGCTTGCCGGTTCTGCCGTGGGCAGCGATGCTGCGCTCGCACAATGCGCTTCTTCTGTTGCTGCTATGGTGCGTGCGGCGCTTACCAGCAAGGCCCCCAATGCCCGTGGGTGCAAAAAGCTCATGTTCGATTACGACGTCTTGAGGTTTGGGCGCCTGGGTGCCTGCAAACGCATGGCAGCGAACGCCCTGGGAAAGCGAGAAGTGTAGATGAGTATCAAGCGTTTGGCACTTTGCCGCAGTCAGGGCCGTCTGTTTGTGCTGCTTCGTTTTGCCGGTCAGGATGTCGCCGCGCTTATCGAGCGGGAGGGTTCTCAAGCGTTTGTCCATGCGACGACGAGCGGTTCTTGTGTGCCGTCGCTGGTGCTCCCGGTCGATCGTGGCCGTGTGCTGGCGCTTTGCCCTTCCGTTTCCGATTACGAGCGCGAGCTCGCCGTCTTGGTGCTTCCGTTTTTGGATGGCTCGTCGATGGATGTCGTTTTTGCATCCGGTGGCCAAAGGTTGGGCTCCATTCGCCTCGATAGCCGCGTGGCCAAGTTGGAATCCAAGATTAACTACAAAGCAAAGCCTGCGCTGTGTGCGCTTATCCGCGATGCGCAGCGTGGCGAACACTGCGGCCTCTACGAGATCGATGCCATTCGCTATTTGCCGGCAGACGCCGGCGCGGTGTGGCGCTATGAGGTTACGTGGGCGGGAGATCCTCAGTGCGCCCCTGAGATCCAGATCTTCGATACGCATATGAATGCGATCGATGCCACCGTGCATGTGTTTGAGTCGCAGGTCGATGTGCCGCAGCAGGACGGATGCCGCGTCAATAAAACGTATCTGAGTGTTGAGATGCCCCAGGATATACGAGATTTTGTCGCGATTGTGAGCGATCCCACGGAGCAGATTCAGAGTGGTTTTTGCGCTATGGATGGCCGCCTGTACAACGGCATGGTCGACGACAGCTGGAACCGCATGAAAGACGCGCGTGCAGACGACGCGGCTTATCGACGTTGGTTTGAACAGCATCGCGCAAAGCCGGGCGATCTGGCGTGCCAGCGTGTCGCTTCGGCGACCTTTGCCTATAGGCCGCTCGTGAGCATTGTGGTGCCGTGCTACAAGACTGATCGGGTCTACCTGCGCGAGCTGCTGGAATCGGTGCTAGCCCAGAGCTATGACAACTGGGAGCTGCTCCTTATGGATGCCTCGCCTGAATGGGATGCGGTGGCCGACATTGCGGCGGATGCCAATGACGAGCGCATCCGTCGCATTGAGCTGCCCGGCAACGGCGGCATTGTGGTCAACACCAACGCTGGTATTGAGCAAGCGACGGGCGACTACATCGCGTTCTTGGACCATGACGACATTCTGGAACCGGACGCGTTATTCCGCTATGTTGCCGCGCTGAACAAGGCTGCCGAGGACGAGCGTCCCCAGGTCCTGTTCTGCGACGAGGACATGTTCCAGAAAACGGGGGAGTGGGGCCAGCCGGTCTTTAAGACCAAACTCAACGTTGACCTGCTCTATAGCCATAACTGCGTGACGCATTTCCTGATGGTGGAGAAGGCGCTCATCGACCGTATTGGCATGTCGCCGGAAGACGTCGCGGGCGCCCAAGATTACGACCTTACGCTTCGCTGCCTTGCGGCGGGCGCGCGGTTTGAGCATGTCGCGCACGTGCTGTATCACTGGCGCGTTCATCCGGGATCGACCGCCGATGGCTCTGCCGATAGCAAGCCGTATGCTATTGAAGCCGGGCGCCTTGCGCTTCAGCGTCACTTTGACGCGCTGGGCATTCACGGAACGGCCGAGGAGACCGAGACGCCGTTTGTCTACCGCATGCGCTATGCGCTGCCGGAGTCTGCGCCGCTGGTGAGCATTGTGATTCCCACCAAGGACCACGTTGAGACGCTCGATGCCTGTGTGATGTCGATCGCCCTGAAGGCCACGTATGCCAACTACGAGATCGTCTTGGTGGAGAACAACAGCGAAGCCCCGGAGACGTTTGCGTATTACGAAACCCTGCCAGAGCGCGTGGCTGCAGCATCCGAAGGCAAGGGCATCGCGCGCGTTGCGTATTGGCCGGGTGAGTTCAATTACTCCCAGATCATTAACTTTGGCGTGGAGCATGCCAAGGGTGATTACCTTCTGTTGCTGAACAACGATACCGAGGTCATAAGCCCGGACTTTATCGAAGAGATGATGGGCTATCTGCAGCGTCCCGATGCGGGCGTGGTGGGCGCCAAACTCTACTTTGCCGATCATCTGGTGCAACATGCCGGCATTTTGGTTGGCGTGCGTGGCGCACTTGCCCATGCCAGCCAGGACTTCTCGGCAAAGCGCGAGGGCTATCTTGCCCGCGCTGTGCGCCCCGGTAACTTCAGCGCCGTAACGGGTGCCTGCCAGATGGTCCGACGCGACGTATTTGAGCGGGTCGGCGGCTACAACGAGGAATTCGCCGTCGGTTTTAACGACGCTGACTTTTGCCTGCGCGTGTGGGAGGCCGGCTACCGCACCATCTTTACGCCCTATGCAGAGCTGTACCACTACGAGTTCACCTCGCGCGGCAGGGAAGAGGCCAACGAGGAAAAGCTGCGCCGCTGGAAGCGCGAGCAAGCACTGTTTATTCAGCGCTGGCCGGAGTTCTTCTTGACGGGCGATCCGTGGTTGGGGCCGAACTTATCCGCTGAAAGCGAGTATTTCTCGCTTTAGAAAATGGATTTTAGGAAGTCCTCAACTTACTTACGATATGAGCTTGGAATAAAGCAACGTTGGACTACTTGCTAAGATAAATTACGAAAGCTCGATACTTTCGCGATAAGTTTATACAGGCTTATATAACTCGATATTATCCGATATAAGTAGATATCGCACTTGCCTTTGCCGGCTTACCCGCCGGCGTTATGGATCTTATTAACGGCAAGGCGCTTACGTTCTTGCGTCATGCCCTCCCCGAAGATCTGGCACCTATCAACCAGGTGGAGGTAGCGCTCTCTATGGGCGATAGCTTTGTCGCGACTGGTTTGACCATAGAGGACAATCTTCTGTCGAGAGCCGCTAAGGCCACTAAGGGCTATGCCTATCTGGTGCAACTGGTCGGTTACTCCATTTGGCAACGCGCCAACTTGCATCGTGCCAAAAGTGCCATTGTGAGCGAGGGCGACGTCACCGAAGGCATTGCGCTGGCAGAGGCTCGTTTTCACGATGTTGTTCACGAGCCCGCGATTTCTGGACTTGGACTCAACGATATCAAATACCTTTTGGCCATGTGCGAGGATAAGCAGCAGTCCAAATCATCTGAGATTGCTAAACGCATGGGTAAAAAGACCAATGAGGTCAGCTCTATTAGGGCTAAGCTGCTTCAAAGAGAGGTTATTCAAGCTCCGCAGAGGGGCTACGTGCAGTTTGCCGTGCCGGACCTAGATATCTATCTGCGAGAGAACGCCGCGGAGATTCTCGAGCGGTTCTAAATCGAGGCATGAATAGCCGCCGGTTAACTGCCCTTGTCGACTTGGCTCGCGTCCCCCCAATCTAGTAGACTCTGAACCGTTGCTAGATTGGGGGGATTTTCCATGAAACGCTCCATGAAACGAGTTTCCGGGGCCGTTCGGATGCCGTGGCGCAGCAGGGACTTGAGCTTCTCGGCGAACACCTGCTCTTTCGAGTTCGCAAGCAGGCAGACGCCCTCCTGCCGGTGTGCCACGTCGAACCACAGCTCGTCCTGCTCCATCGCAGCGCTCGCGTGGACCCCCAGGTCGAGCTTCGTGTCGAACGTGCTGCGCCCGTCGCTGACCTTGAGGTTGACGCGCCTGCCCTTGTAGTCCTGCTGCGACAGCTCCTCTATCTCGCCGGCGATGCGGACGGTTACGCCGTCGCCGAGGTTCGAGAGGGCGGACACAAAGGAGCGAATGGAGGCGTCGGTCATCGGGTACCGCACGAAGTCGAGGTCTATGTCCTGGGTTGCGCGGCGCCCGCTCCCCGACAGCGCGCACATCAGGACCCCTCCCTTGACCGTCACTCGGTCGCGCATGCCGGATGCCGCCAGCTTTGAGAGGATCACGTCCTGGCAGACGCGCGCGGTCGCGTTGAGGCAGGAGTAGCCCTCCTCGCGCTCGTAGCGCGCCCTCATCTCGTTCAGGTCCATCAGAATACCTCCTCCATGGCGCGCTCGAGGTGTGCCTCGCCGTGCGGGATTGCCTCCGCGTAGTCCTGCAGCCTGTATATGTCCAGCCGCTCCGACCGCCTGCGGAACGAGGCGACGGCCTCCCGGTAGAGGTCGTAGGGCAGCTTGTTGCGCGAGCGCATGAGCTCGAGGAGCATGCGCTCGGGGTCGTAAGCGGCAAGCTCGGTCCCGTCCACCGAGACGGTCGACCTCCCGACGCCCAGCCATCCCTCCGGGATGAAGTGCTGGCGCACGGCGGCGTCGCGTATCTTGGTCCCACCGCGCTTCGTGGCCAGGTCGATCCGTTCGGGGGGCGCGGTCACGAGCCCGTGGGCGTAGAGCGCGGTCTGCCCGGTCAGGATGCCCCCGGGGTAGCGCTTCGCGATCACGGCGAGGGCGTCCTCGTCCCGGTTGGTCGAGTACATCCCTCGGCCGACGGGGTGGAGCGTCCCTTCCGACACCGCCTTGCGAACGCGGTACCTGCTCCCGAGTTCAGCCAGCGCCTCCCGGTAGGTGATCACCATGCCGACCTCCCCTCGAAAGCCATATAAGCCTACATCTGATGACAATTGTAGGCTTATATGGCTTTTCATGGAACGACTCATTGCGGCACCTCCCTCGCCATGACGGTGCCTTACTTTGATGGCCCTTTCCTCGTTTGCATCTGCTATATGAAGGAACGTCGATTCTGGTGCTCGGGCGAAGGCGCTACGCGATGAAATTCTCCACCAGCGTAACCATGGAGTCCTTCTCGCTTGGGTCAGAGAGGGCAATCATGAGCGTCATGGCCGCGAGCGCGTTGCCCTCCACGTGGAGTCTTTCGCCGTTGCGCAGTATCCCGTTCTTGTCGAGGAAGTGAATGAAGAGCGCCGCTGCAGAGCGCTTGTTGCCATCCAAGAATGGATGGTCCTTCACTACGAGGTAGAGAAGGTTGGCGGCCTTTGCTTGAACGGAGGGATATAGGTCTTGGTCGCCAAAGCCCTGATAGAGGGCGCTGATGATTCCGGCGAACTGGTTGTCCCGCTCTCGTCCGAACAGGGTGGACGACGAGTAGAACGGTAGACTGCGGACGACTTCGAGGGCTTCGGTGTAACCGAGCTCCCAGTTGGGCTCGTTGCCCTGGGGCGCCTTCATCCTTCCCGTGTCGTATTCATCGAGCAGAGTCAGGCTCGGAAGGTACTTCTGTAGAATTTCTGCCGCACCGGAGAGTTCCGGAGTACTCGACCTCTCGAGGACCTTGAAGACCGTTCCGAGCGCCTCGAGTCTCTTTTGGTTGATGGAGTATCCCTGGAGTAGATGCTGCTTGAGCACGCCATTTGCCCACCGGCGGAAGTACACGCCCTGCTGAGACTTCACGCGGTAGCCAACCGAGATGATCATGTCGAGGTTGTAGTGCTCGACCTGACGTTTGACCGTTCTTGTTCCCTCTAAGCGAACTATTTCAAAAAATGAAATAGTTCGAATTCCGGCAAGCTCTTCCTTTGCTGCGGAATGAATGTGCTTGGAGATAGTCGGCACTCCGCGCCCGAACAACGTCGCCATCTGCTGCTGGGTTAGCCAGACCGTATCGCCGTCGACGCGCACGTCAAGGTGGACTGCGTGGTCGGGGTCCTCGTACAAAGCGATCTGCTGGCTTGCGTTGGAATTGTCCATGATGTATGCCCCTTCGGTTTAGTCGACATGCTATGATCCGCACGCCGGAGGACGAGTGGTTTCAACATGCCGGTATTGCGTAGCTTCAACCGGCATCCCGCCGGTCAGTCGGCGTCGCGTGCGCCGGCTAAGCCAGGGTCGGGGCAGCGGGGATCCGCGGCGCCGGCGCTTCGTACCATTGGGGGCCTCCGAAGCGACTTTCACTCTGTCTTATTCTGGTAGATACAGTGTACCACGAAACGCGAACATGCGTACGTATTTCTGTTTAAATTTTAGCTGGACGCGGCGGTGTGTCGTCCTCTACCTTGTTCTCCGAAGCCAGCTGTATTCCGGGCCGCGGTTCTACAAGGCAGGGGGTAGTCAGATGGATAGGATTATCCTTCTCCTACTTCTCTTGACCTTCCTGGTCATCCTGAGCAAGTAATGGGCTTTAGTGGGTGCCAAGCTCTACTTTGCTGGCCATCTGGTTCAGCTAGCTGGCATTGTGGTCGGCGTGCGCGGCGCCCTTGCCCATGCCAACTGGGACTTTTCGGCAAAGCGCGAGGGATATCTTGCCCGTGCCGTGCACCCGGGCAACTTCAGCGCCGTTACGGGCGCCTGCCAGATGGTCCGTCGCGACGTTTATGAACGGGTTGAAGGCTGCGACGAGAAGTTTGCCGTCGGTTTTAACGATGCGGATTTTTGCCTGCGCGTATGGGGGCTACCGCACCATCTTTACACCTTATGCTGAGCTGCACCACTACGAGTTCACTTCGCGCAGCAGGGAAGAGGCCAGCGAGGAAAAGCTGCGCCGTTGGAAGCGCGAGCAGGCACTGTTTATGCAGCACTGGCTGGAGTTCTTCTTGACGGGTGATCCGTGGCTGGGGCCGAACCTTAGCAGCGAGTGCGTGTATGGTGCGCTGAAAATTACTGTGCTTGTTCTGGCTTGTTGCTAGGCGTAGCGCGCGTCCCGCCGGTTGAGAAGCTCGCAGTAGTTCGACACCGCCTCTACCTGCGGCGCCTGCTCCTGCGGCTTACCATCCTACTCACCCACGTATGACTCCCATGCCCCGAGCGGGCAAAAGGAAATGCCCACAACGTCTCCGTTGCGGGCATTCTCCGGGCCGGCCACAAATAGCTTTATCGAATCCGATTGCTCTTCATCATCCGGATCGTTGGCGTCTCGTCGGCAAAGTCATCGTCTATCTGTAGTTCAAGGGGCACCGTAATGGAGCTTCCCAGCGCGGTCGCGGTTCCCGGGGCGAATGCGGGAAGGCGCATGACCTGGCCATTTGATATGGAAGGGATATTGCGGCGAACGTAATCGAGGTCGTAAGAGTTCTGAATGCGGTGGATTATGAAGGTTCCCGTCTGAGAGAGCACGACGCGGGAAAGCTCACTGGGGATTTGGCTGATGGCGGTAAGGTAAATGCCAAACTTACGGCCCTCCCGTGCAATTCGATTGAACACTGAGTCGTCTGTCAGGTCTGCATCCCTGATATAGCGATGCGCCTCGTCAAAAATGAGATAGATGGGTGTCGAGGAGCCTCTTCCTGCATCTAGGCTAGCCTGAAAGAGGGTGCGCGCAACGTAGTGGGAAAACAACTTCAATCCTGACTCGTCGATTATCTGAGATACGTCTAGCACAAGAATGCCATGCCCCTTGTTTAAGAGGGCAGCAATTGACTCGCCCCGCTCAAGTGAGAAGAGGTCTTGCGAATACCTTTCCCTAAGGTTTCTAAGCTGAGTAACCAGCCCCTCTGAATACGACCTTATCTGACGGTTGCCCCGCACTTCTTCTTCGTCGAACACGAAGTCAAGCGCATCAACGACGTCAGAGATTGAGACCTCGCTTTTAGGTTTTTCGTACTCACATAAGATGCGTTCGATATTGGGAAGTCCATCGGACATGTATTCGTCCTCGATGAACTCCTTCAAAAGGGACTCAAGCCCTTCGACGACATCTTTCGATATGTTTCCGTATTCCAGGTTGAAAGACACTAACAGGTTATGAGCGGTCTGAGGGCGAGAGAAGGGTCCGGACTCGCGTTCGAGAATCTTGTTAAGTTCTCCCTCAATCGGCTGGTAATACTTTGAGACCTGAAACTTCCTCGCTGCGTGGCTATCGATGCTCGTGTCCCGAATTGCGGTATATGCAAAGGCAGCAAATAGCTTCTTCTTGCCCTCCTCGTTGAGGTGGGAGTATCTCACGGCCCTCTCAAACAGAGGTTTCTGGATGCGTCGCGAGGGGTCGAGAATAGCTGACCAGTCATCCATCGACAACTCTCCGGGCGCGAGGTGGTACTCATCAGCGCCGATTCGTCTCGTGCAGCCGTAACCGCCGCGCGTGAGAAAGTCATAATCGCCGTGCAGATCGAAGACGAAGAATCGGGGCTCTGCATCGAGCGCGTCCTCGGCATCTAAGAGCGATGCCGCCCTATCAAGCAGGAGCCGCGCGGTTGAGGACTTTCCCGAGCCGGTATTACCGAGAATAGCGAGATGACCAGAGAACAGGGAATCGATATCAAAAGTGGGTCTTACTGAATCGTACCCAGCGAGGGACCCAATCTCGACTCCTTCCCGCACGCAAAAGACCCTCTTGAGGATTGATTCATCGCAGGCATAGACATTGGAGCCGACCATGGGGAGGTCTACTACGCCGGGCACGTAGGAAGATCCTTCAATCTCTCCAATGGGGACGGCGGTGAAGATATAGCTCGTGCTAAACCTCGACGAAGGCTGGTCGGAATACGGCCTCTCGGCCTCTTCTACGGAAGTCACGCGAAAAATGATCTTTGTCGAGATAGAGAGATAGGAAAAGAGATATTGATTGAGCCCGTTTAGATGCCTTGGCTCGCCATCGAGCATCCGGTCTGAAAAGTCGGAACGTGATGCGCGTAGTCTTATCTTCTCCTGATCCATATAGCAGATGGTGCCGATGAGCCAACCCGGATTGGGAACCTCATTAGTCATTCTTGTCACCAAGCCCCAAAGATCCAGATGCCACATCGTCTCCGAAGGTGATCTCGGGCCCGATAAAGTCAGCAAATTCCGAGAAGTATAGCGGGCGCTTGCGGTCCAGTTCCCTTTCACTTGGATATACGAAATAGGTGTTCGCGCCACCTGCCTTATCGTAGAACACACGTGTAGGGGAACCGACATCTGCTTCTGCCGGGTTGCCGATAAAGGCGAGGAGCGTGAAATCGGGCCTCGCAAGAGCCTGGCTGATAAGGTTTGATATGTGAGAGTCCGCGAAGCTGAATCCACAAGTCAGAAGGACTGTGTTGGGGACGGCGAGGGCATTTACGAACTCGCGGAACATATCGCTATAGGGGGAGCCCTGGGTCAAGGCGTATTTGGAAGTCATCGGGGCGATAAGTTGTCTGTCGCCTTGGTACTCGTCGGTGATGTCGGGAAACCTGGGGACCCTTACGACGTTTCCGTCATAAATCCTCCAGTTGATGGACCCGTGCATCTTGTAAAGGCGAAAGAAGGGGTTCACCGGTTCGTAGTGATCCCTGAATCTCTCGTCGAGGTCAATCGGCCTGCGATGGTATTCCCGCGGGTTGAATGTGGGTATCAGCCCGTTCGAGAACCCGTCCACATAGGCGTAGCCGCTCGATTCAAGGGCCATCTCATGAAATAGGTCGTAGTTTGTTGTGAAGAGATTAACGACGTCGAAGGCAGCTTGACCACCGCGCGCAAGGATCTGTCGCGATACGCCAAGTCCCTGAACAAACTTACGATAGCTATCAAGGACGTCGGAGTGCTCCGCGCTGTATTTGATGTCGACGGACTCGAGAAAGGCCTTGCGAACTGCATCGGAAACCCTCTTGTCGTCATCGGCGCTATCTAGAGAGCCCTCGATGCGCTGACTCAGCCACGAGAGGAGGTTCTCTATGTTCGAGTACTTCGCAGGGTCTTCGTTATCTCGACAGGCAATTTTAGTTATCCGACTTTCCAGAAGGATAGATAGATCGGGATCGTTGAGCTTGAGGTCCGCTCGCAAGTTCCTGAAGGTTTCACCCATCAGGGGAATGGCCGGAGTAGATGCGCCAGAGCCGATAAGCGTGGCTAGGTTAATCGACCTGGAAAGAATGCCTTGAACAAAATGTCTGGCTTCTACCGCGTTTACCTCACGCCTTGTTGCACCCCTCTGCAAGGTAAAAAGGGGTTTGGAGGATTCTTTCTGCATATCGGAGGACACGTTGCCCGGTATGTTTATTGCGTTGTCAGACATGCATGCTCCCAATAAACTCAAGAACTCCTGCTCGAACGCGCCCGGGAACTGAAACATCCGCTCCTTGCCCCCGATGCTCACGTAGATCGAGCCGCCGTCTATCCTCGTCACGGTGCCGGCGCCCCATGCCTTGTGGCGCACCTTGCACCCGGCTCCCAGTGCGTTCAACTGGGCCTTGTTCGACGCCGGCCGCGCCGCTGTCGGCCGCGGTTTTCGGCTTCTCTGCGCCAGCCTTTCTCGCCGCGACGGCACCGTGTATGCAGTCGGTCGCGCTCTTGCGGTAGCGCGAGGCCACCACGGAAAGCTTGCGTCGCAGCACCTCAGCGAGGAAGTTGCCGTTGTCGTACGGCGGCTCCAGGAACCGGGAGTCGATGCGCTCCGTCTCGGATTTCACCATGTCAAGCATGGCGTTCACCTCGCACTCGTTGGTGAAGACCTCGCCAACGTCCTGAACGCGCTCCTTTGATTTACCCTGTACAGCCAAAAAACACCCCTTAGCCCATGCCGGCGGATCAGAAAACCGCAGCATAAAACACTAGTGAACAATTCTAACAGAAGGTGCGGACGCAATATTGCATCTGTTCCCAAGCGGAGCCTTTGCAGCAACCGCCACGGGACGCAGGCCAACCGTTCATTATTATGCCCATTACAGCGGAGCAACCACTGCCACGTGCTCGCCCGTCGGGGGCCGCCCGCGCCGAACTTGCGTTCGCTCCGGGTGCCGAGCTGGGTCGGTCGCGCCGCGGGCCGCCCATGCGCGTGGAATGGCCTCGTAGCCGAGTCCCAGGTACGCGAGCACCGGTGTCGCCGCCGCGCCCGCGATGCCCAGCCAGAACGCCAGCGGCTTCGTGCGGACCCTCCAGTTGATGCCCATAGGTCTTCTCCTTCCATGGGCAATTCAAAGGGGCTGGTCGCCTGCGCGCCGCGGAGGAGGCGCAGGTACAGCCCGTACGTGGGCGAGGTCTACGTGGCGCCTGGGAACACCTGCCTGGACGAGAGGGGCAGACACCGCTTCGCGGCCAGCCAAACGGGCTGTGGGTCACAGGCATCACGGAATTCCGCATCCCCGCCGGCAAGTGCACCTCTCGCCGGCGATCAATTGCTTCAACGGAATGCCCGTCGGCTGGTCCATCGGCACGCCCCCGAACGCGGTGCTTGCCAACTCATCGCTCCTGCGGGCCTGCTCGCAGCTTGCGTATGGTGAGCACCACTGGGTGCACTCCGACCGCGGCAGCCATTACCGGTGGCCCGGTTGGATCGCCATCTGCGATGGGCACGGCATCGTGCGCTCGATGACGAGGAAGGGGTGCTCACCCGACAATTCAAGGGCGGAGGGCTTCTTCGGCAGGCTGAAGGTGGAGTCCTTCCACGGAAGGGGCTGGGACGATGCTGGCATGGGGGAGTTCATGGAGATGCCGGACGCCTATCTGTTCTGGTACCGCGACAAGCGCCGCAAGAGCGACCTGGGCTATATGAGCCCGATGCAGTTCCGAAGAAGCCTAGGTCCTGTAGCGTAGGAACACAGTCCGGGGTTTCCACTGCAGTCCCCGGTGTTCAGTTTAGCCCTTGACAGAAGCAGTCCACCTGGAGCGCAACGTCGCGGAGTGGTGCCGCCACAAGCGCGTCGGGGGCGCCACCGTTGCCGCGCTGAAGGCCGCCTTCATGGACAAGCTCGGTAAGGTCGCGTAGGATATCGGCCGACAACGGCCCTGGAGGGGCTTACACCACTTTTCGTGACACAACTTGCCCTCCAGGTGTAATTGGCTAAATTGTTGGTATGCGGGATACGTTAGCGACTCATAAAAGTTGCACGGTTGATGGGGGAGAGTTTGGGACGTTCAAAAGGGCGCAATTCAAAGGTTGAGCTTCTGCGCATCATCTCGATGTGGTTCATAGTGGCTCATCATTTCGTGATTCATAATGCTGAGCCTATTTCCGTTTTCCCCGGGACCGTTGCACGCATGGTACTGCACGGCGTGTTGTACCCTTCGGGGCGTATTGCCGTTGCCGTGTTTTTTATCATTACGGTGTGGTATCTGGCCGACGCGCAACTGACACTTAAGGGTCAGCTGCGAAGGGCTTGGACCCTGCTGGGGCAGATGCTCTTTTACAGTGTGCCGCTCGTCCTGTACTTTGGCGTGTTTAATGCGGGGGATGGGCTGCAAGCTGGAGAGCTGATGGCTGCCGTCTTTGCTCCGCTCGCCTCGCTGTGGTGGTTTCCTACGGTGTATATTCTGCTGATTCTTGTGGCACCCTATCTGTTCGACGGGTTGCGTGCGTTGACGAGCCGGCGGCTGGGCGAGCTCTGTATGCTACTGGTCGTGCTATATGGGGTCTTGCCCGTTGTGCCGTATTCGACAATTGGTGGCTTTGTTTCCTCCCTGACGGGTCAGACGGTCGTGATCGCGTGCGTGACATGTTGGTTTAAGTGGCATTATTGCGGTGGGGCGGGTCCGAGGGTTTTGGTGCTGCCCGTTCTTTCGTACGTTGCTGTGTACGTTTGCTACTTTGTGGCTCAAAAGGACGTGCTCCTTT
Organism: Collinsella sp. CLA-ER-H3; assembly: GCF_040092425.1. Classification (NCBI taxonomy): domain Bacteria; kingdom Bacillati; phylum Actinomycetota; class Coriobacteriia; order Coriobacteriales; family Coriobacteriaceae; genus Collinsella; species Collinsella sp. CLA-ER-H3. The sequence continues at coordinate 22,175 of NZ_JBBNLP010000004.1, read as the reverse complement.
TGAGCGCTTTCGCTTCCAGCGTGTACGGATCGGTGGTGACTAATCCTGGAAGCCTTTTGTCGCTTGCGATCGCACTTCCGGTGTGCTTGTTTGTCTTTAATGCTCAACCTGCGCATTGGCCTGCTGTCAATTACTTGGCCACGTTGTCGTTTGGCGTGTACCTTGCCACGGACAGCGCGTACATGCAGGAGCTGCTGTGGAAGAACTTGCTTGTGTTCTCCCACTGCCACCCAGCGTGGGGGCTGCTGTCCGTAATGCTTGTAGTGACCGGCGTGTATGTTGTGGCGTCCTGCGTCGAGGCGATTCGACAGGTTCTGTATCGGGCGCTGTTCAAGCATCCGGGTAGGGTGTTTGATGTTTTGTGGGACAAGATTGCAGGGGTCTCTTTGCCAAGGTAGGCCATTGTTGGGCCAAGTCCCAAGCTGTGCACAAATTCGTAATCGCGTTTCTCCTACGCTGCCTTCCTCAGCTCGGTTCCGATAATGGTGTAAGGGCGAAATTGGGTTAACAGTAGGTCAAGTAATTCAGTTAGAATTGCTTGAGCTCTATTTTGTTTTGGTTAAAGTCTACTATTTAGATTTACGTAATTTATTGGGAGTGCATATATGAAAAAGGTTCGTTGCACAGTTGCTAATTTGGTTACCGCTGTTCTGGTTTCCTCTTCCTTCCTTGCTCCCGTTTCGTCGGCCTATGCACTTGAGTTTTCCTCGCTCTCAAATAATGAAGCCGAGACCTCTAGCTCCTCTTCACTTTCGGATTTCGTTTCCGAGGATACTGAGAAGACCGCCGAAGCCGACTCTTGTGAGGATACTGAGGAGACCGCCGAAGCCGACTCTTGTAATTCGGAAGTCGAATCGGCCGCTCAGCCGGCCCAATCTCCCGATTCCTCTTCTGTCGATGCCTCTTTCCAATACTTGTACATTGCGCAGCCCTCTCTTTCTTTGGGTGCTATGCAAGAGGCGGCGTTCGCAACTGCATCTGATTCTGATGTTTTGACCTCTGCGTCCCTATCATTCGTCAGCAATTTTGGCGAAGAGCGCTCCGTTGAAGCTTCGGCTTTCTCTGGGAATGCTGCGGGCTTTACATTCGGACAAGATTTGTTGGTAGCGCGGTATTTTTTAACCGGTATTACGTATCAGGTGAAGGATTCGAACGCAGTCTATTCAGTGGACCTCTCGTCTGAGGATTACAGCTTTGACGTAGTCAGTTCGTCTTCTTCATCTGATCGCGTTGACAATTCCGATGATATGTCGGTCTACTATGCCGATGAGAACGGCAATCCTGTCGAGGCTTTCTCTATTGAAGAGGCGCTTTCCGGTTCTGAAGATGATGACGGCATTGCGGCTTATAGCATCGATTCCCGTTCAGCTCGTAAAAACGTTCGTGTGATTGCACTTGATGCCGGTCACGGTGGATCCGATTCTGGCGCTCAGGGCAATGGGAAGAGCGAAGCCGACTTAACTTGGAAGATTGTTAGCGCGTGTAAGACCAAGCTTGAGAATTACGGATTTAAGGTAATTCTCGCTCGTGAGCAGTCGGGCAGTTACGGAAACAACGACTTCCTTTACCGCGTTCAGCGTTGCGTCAAACAGGGCGCTCAGGCCTATATCAGTTTCCATATCAATTCGGGTTCGTCCGCAGCTCATGGTGCCGAGGTATATTCGCCTACCGTGAACGGGGCTGACTATACCCAGGTTTCGTACGAACTGGCCCAGAAGGTTCAGAACAATCTTGTTGCTCTCGGACTTACAAACCGTGGTGTCTTTCAGATGCAGGTAGGCGACGAATTCGCCGTTATTCGTTGTGCTCGTGAAGCTGGAATCCCCGGTATTTTGATTGAACACGGATTTATCTCCAATTGGGGCGATGCGAACAAGTACTTTAGTGATGCCGGGTGCAAACGTCTTGGAGAAGCTGATGCGGATGCCATCATCGCGCAGTTCCCCAAATCCTCTTGGCTTGATTATTCGTCTGTTTTCGATGCCGACTACTATCTCAATAAGTATCCAGATGTTAACGAATGGGCAAACGGAAGCAAAGATAAGGCCCTGGATCACTTCATCAACTACGGCATGTCGGAGGGCCGCCGCGGCTCCGAGGCGTTCGACGTGCAGAGCTACTACAATGAGTACCCCGATCTCCGCGCCGCCTTTGGCACCGACCTCGCCAGCTACTACTCGCACTACCTTATGTACGGCAAGAAGGAGGGGCGCCACGCCACCGGCTGCTCGAAGCTCAAGGGCGCCGCAACCAAGGCAGGCGGCGTGGACTACGCTCCCGTCTACGACCCCGAGTTCTACCTCTCCCGCAACCGCGACGTCGAGAAGGCCTTCACTAAGTCGACCTACGGCGGCGTGACTGTGGTCGACGACTCAGCCGTCCTGCGGCACTTCATCAACTACGGCATGTCGGAGGGCCGCCGCGGCTCCGAGGCGTTCGACGTGCAGAGCTACTACAATGAGTACCCCGATCTCCGCGCCGCCTTTGGCACCGACCTCGCCAGCTACTACTCGCACTACCTTATGTACGGCAAGAAGGAGGGGCGCCACGCCACCGGCTGCTCGAAGCTCAAGGGCGCCGCAACCAAGGCAGGCGGCGTGGACTACGCTCCCGTCTACGACCCCGAGTTCTACCTCTCCCGCAACCGCGACGTCGAGAAGGCCTTCACTAAGTCGACCTACGGCGGCGTGACTGTGGTCGACGACTCAGCCGTCCTGCGGCACTTCATCAACTACGGCATGTCGGAGGGCCGCCGCGGCTCCGAGGCGTTCGACGTTTATAGTTATAAAACGAGATATCTCGATCTTAGGAAGGCTTACGGAAGTAATTTAAAAGGGTATTATCTCCACTATCTCGAATATGGGATGAAAGAGCATCGTAATGGTTCGAGCATGACTGGATTTGAGGGCTATATAATGTCCCCGCCTTTCACTTCTTACGAGGATGCTGCCGCTCATTACAGCAGGACTGTTGGGAGGCAAACTTATCCAACAAGCGTGTATAAAAGCAAAGGCAGCGCATCTATTGATGAGTTTTGTAAGATTCTTTACGAAGAAGCCTCATTTGAGGGAGTATGTCCTGAAGTTTTATATGCTCAAGTCATGAAAGAGACGGGCTATTTAAGATTTGGAAATTTGGTCCAGGCAAATCAGTGCAATTTTGGAGGCGTTGGAGCCACCGGTCCTGGAAATCCCGGATATACTTTTTCTTCCGTTAGAGAAGGGCTTAGAGTTCAAGCGCAGCATTTAAAAGCGTACGCAACAACTGAACCTTTGAATAATCCGTGTATTGACCCACGCTTTAATCTTGTTTCCCGTGGGTGTGCTCCCAAGACAACGGACCTAAATGGACGTTGGGCCGTTCCCGGTAAAGGTTACGGCGAAGGCTTAAATGCAATTGTCCTTGACGTTTTGTGCATGTAATGGGTCTACAGACGTTCTAGAGCCGATATGCAAATCTAGTTGCATATCGGCTCTAGTTTTTCGGCTATATATGTAATCTTATATTGTTGAGAATTTCTGACAGTCTTTCATAGGAGATGTCAAGAAGTGCTGATATCGCTAAAGATTACAGCAATGACCAAATAAATATAAGCACAGAATACTTTGGGATCAGAATTATCGGCTGAAAATAATAGTAAACAAAACGTATGAGATAGACAGAAGCCATCCTGAGTAAGTAGCGGGCTCTAGGCTTGTAATATAACGACAGCCTTCCCTGTCGAGACGGCTGTCGTATGGCGCGAAAGCGCAACAAAAAGATAAACGGTGAAGGGCAATACCGGATGCACTCCGTGTTCCACTTTAGTATACATCAACCGTGGCTTGCCCTGAACATTTGTTCCCAACTATATGTGACGCGAATCTACGAATTTGCACCTTGAATATTAAACCATATTCTGTTTAATTGACAACTCTTTCTTAACAAGAGCTGGCTCAGAAGTGCGGCCCAGAAGTGCGGCCCAAATATCCCGCCATCAGCGATTCCTCTTACCTCTTGCACGTAATCTCATAACAGAGGGAATCATATTTGTAATAAGGCGGTATCTAAGCATTGGGAAAGGACCGGTCAGCATATTGAAAAGAGACCAAGCAGCATAGTAGAAATGCCAGCCATCTTCCATGCCTTGTCCCTTCCATGGAGTCAAAGAGAGGTTTTGGAGATACTCATTTGAATACCTATGCGTATTGCCCAATCTCCAAGGACGGTCCTCACCAAGGAAATGCACGATAACGGGGTTGCTTACCCACTCAGAATACCGGCGTGGGTCGGGATCGAACCAAGGGGAGACCCGCTTCAGCATCGAAAGCGGATAATAATAGAAAGAGTTGCAATAATTATACTTTACTGGAAGAGGCATGATTCGCTCATCAAGGACAAGATTTATCGCATCCTGATCGTTCGCAAAAAGCTCGGCTCCCCGCTCTTTCAGACACTCTAGTAGCTGCTTTTCAATCTCATTTCTACGCCAGGATTCAAGGTCAATCAAAAGGACTCCAGCATTAAAGTACGGCTTTCCTCCATGTCCAAGGGCCTTCATGCGTTTCGACGATACAGTTGGCTCAGGACATGCACCAATTATGCAGCCGTGCTCGTTCAGCGGAGCGTCCCAGAGCTCCTTGAGGCTCCCCCTGACCATTGTGTCTGCGTCAAGATAGAGAACGCGTTGAATATCGCTGGCCAAAAACCTTGCCAACAGCAGCCTAGAGAGTACGATCTCATTCCAACCCTGCGTATCAAAGTCAATGCAGCCAGCTTCCATGAAACCATCGATATCAATAAAATCGATCTCGACACAATACTTATTCAAAAAAGAACGCAGCGTCTCTTTCGACGTCTGTGACACCTTGTCGCAGAATACGAAAAAGTGAATTGCGTCATCGGGAGACGAGTTCTCACAAACAGAAGCGACTGAAGCTGCAAGCTGCGGCACAAATGCCTCATTGACCGTATATAGAAGATTCATCTGTTCTCCAAAGCATTATCAACAAGCCATGATTCTAACAAAGAAAGGGAATATAGTCACCACGGACTCGGAGGACCACCCACCAAACTCCGAACACAACAAACCTGCGTCGTCACAGTCAGGCCAACGTCAACCCACTCGCGCACTTCACGCTACCACTCCCGAAGGCATACGTGTGCGGCGTCTCCAATGTAATCAAATGCTTCCAGCGTTTAGGTGCGTTTCGAGTGAAGCGCCTGTGTGTCTACGGGAGCGGCTTGCGGTATGCTGGGAGGGGCGGATGGCGAAGCCTATTTGCTCGTGGCAATCCTGATGGTACCCGCAACCGCCGCGGGAACGCATGCGGCAATAATGGCCACGTTGATGCCGTTCATGCCGAAGGCGGTAATAAGGTAATCCGCCGCAAGGACGATAACGGCGAATGAAAGAGCGTTGATGATAATTTGGGTGATCCCGTCGCGCATGATGAGGAGGGAGTCGTTTACGTAGAGCAGGATGGCGATTGACGTTGTGGCTCCAAGAACATATGGGAATATCCACAGGTAGGGCTCGATCTTGCTTCCGTAAACGAGTTCGAGCAGGGGGCCACCAACGAATGAGAATCCAATCGTAACTATTGCCATGCATGCAAAGAGCAAGCCGAATACCTTGAAGAAGCTCTTCTTGAAAGCTGTTGCGCCTCCATTTTGCAAAGAGTGTGCTAGGGTGCCAATAAGCGGACTGTAGAGATACGTCGCGCCTGCCTGTATAAGAACTGCGGGAGTCGCGATGCTGGCGTAAATTCCTAGGAGTTCTTGTCCGGCAAGAACGCCGTAGCGTTGACGGACAATAGAAACGATGGACGTTGCTAAGAAATTGGCGATTGTCGGCATAAGACATGCTTTTCCGAGTTCGACAAGATGTTCGTGAGCGAAGCTGGGCTTGATATCCCCAAATCGTCTTGCGTGGGGGAGATCGTAGAAGAGGGTCACGAGCATGCAGCAAAACGCCATACCGATGATCGCAGCGGGCAGCGAGTTGATCGTTACGAGTGGGGCGACGAAGCCGACGAGGGATAGCACTCCGCGCATGAACTGGGATTTGCCGATGTAGTCCATGCGCTGTCCCTTTTGGTCGACTCCGTAGAGCACGTCGACAAAGGTCTCATCGATTTTAAAAACGAGGAATACAAAAGTGGCGATCAGGAAGGAAACGTTGTCGCTGATCGCAGCGACGTAGATGCAGCTCATGATCAAGCTGAATAAAATCGATACTAAGCGAAAGCCAATATAGTCATTTGCGGAATGCTCGCAGGAAATGTCGGAAACCTGGTAGGTCCTCATTTTATATAGGCTGACGGAGGCAAACATGCTGCCAACGGACATGGCAAATGCAAGCGCTCCGGAATTGCTGTAGTCGGTCGACAGAACAACGACCAGGACGGTTGTAAGCCACTGGCATCCAAGGTAAAAAATGCAACCAGCGGCGTTCCAGAGCGTGTTCTTTTTCGTGCTCAAGGGTACGGGGACGTTGGGCATGCAGCTCCCTTCTCGTGCGAAGCGTTCGTTCGAAAGACCTTAGTAATTTTAGTGCCCTTTTCAACGAGTGCAAAGGTGAACGTATAATGAACAGGCATGCCTATACGATTAAACGGGAGCGATTCATGACATTTGGTCCCTCTGACCATACCTTTGTGCTCTGCGCGTACAAAGAGAGCCCCTTTCTTGAAGAGTGCCTTCAATCCTTGCTTGCGCAGACTGTAAAGACCAACGTGTTGATTGCCACTTCGACTCCGTGCGATGCAACGCGTGAGCTTGCTAAGCGATACTCCGTTAAGTTGTACGTTCGGGATGGAAATCCTGGGATCGCTGATGATTGGAATTACGCAGTAAGTTGCGCTGACACTTCTCTTGTCACCGTTGCGCACCAGGACGATACCTATGAGCCTGAGTACGCGGCTCATCTTCTAACTGCTGCGAATAAGATGGACAATCTGCTCATCTTCTTTACCAACTATGGTGAGTTGAGGAATGGTGCCAAGGTTGACGATAACCAGCTACTTCGAATCAAACGCCTGATGCTTACTCCCGTTAGGGACGGAAGATTTGCTACGTCCAGATGGATGCGTAGGAGAATTCTGTCTTGCGGATCTGCAATTTGTTGCCCGTCCGTAACGTTGAATATGAGCAAGTTGCCTAGGCCTCCGTTTATTGCAGAATTCCGCTCGAATCTCGATTGGGCGGCATGGGAGCGCTTTTCAAAGCTGCCTGGTGCTTTTTACTATGATTCCAAGGTGATGATGCACCACCGTATTCATCAAGAATCTGAGACATCTGCCTTAATTAAGGATGACACGCGAGAAAAGGAGGACCTCGCGATGCTCGAGCGGTTTTGGCCTTCTTTTATTGCGAAGCTGTTGTTTAAATTCTATCGCCGAGGTCAGGAGAGCAACCAATTGTAGCGGCGAGTTCTTGTTGAGTTGTCTATGAGAGATTGGCGGATGTTGAATAGTAAAAAAGTGTTGGTAATTGTGCCAGCGTATAACGAGGAAGAATCTCTAGAGAGAACAGTTGACGAGCTTGTTTCTGTTGTGCCCGATATCGATTATCTCGTGGTAAACGACGGTTCCAAGGATGCAACTGAGCAAATTTGTCTCGACCGTGGCTTCAATCATGTCACTCTTCCGGTCAATTCTGGTCTTACAGTTGGATTCCAGACGGGGATGAAGTACGCGCTGCGCAATGGGTATGACTATGCTTTGCAGTTTGATGCAGACGGCCAACATTGCCCGGAGTATATGTCCAAGATGCTCGACCTTGCGATCGCCGAGGACGCCGACATCGTTATCGGCTCGCGCTTTGTAAACAAGTGTAAAGAGGTTTCTGCACGCATGCTCGGCTCGCGCATCATTACGGTTGCGATCAAGCTCACTACCGGCAAGCGAGTTGCAGATCCGACTTCTGGCATGCGTATGTTTAACAGGAAGATGATCGAGCTTTTTGCAAACGACGACTCTTTGAACCCAGAGCCCGAGTCTATTTCGTACCTGATTAAGAAGGGTGCTAAGGTTCGTGAAGTTCAGGTTGAGATGCGTGAGAGGCAGGCAGGGGAGAGCTATTTGAACATCCCTAAATCGATTGCCTATATGGCTCGCGCTTGCATCTCCATTCTCTTCGTTCAGTGGTTTAGGTGATTGAATAATGTCTATTGTGCTTAGGGCCGTCCTCCTGCTCGGGGCTCTTTTGGTTTTGTATTTTGTCATCAGGAAGCTAAGGAAGGCGCAGATTGAAGTGCTGGATTCTGTGTTCTGGCTTTTCTTCGCCTTCAGTTTCGTTGTGCTGGCTGCTTTCCCACAAGTTGCCTTTTGGCTGTCTTCACTTTTGGGATTTGAAAGCCCGGCAAACTTCGTGTTCCTCTACGTGATTGTATTGCTCCTGTATCGAGAGTTCAGTAACACGGTGAGCATCTCGAAGCTGCGCAGGAGGATTAATCAACTTGTTGAGGAGCAAGCGCTTCGTTAAATTTGTCATATCTATTATTCGTTCGCCCCTCGAAAGGAGAGACTGTGTCTCTTCCTCACTTTGTTGCGATTGTGTTCTTCGTTTGCGCGATCTGTCTCGTATCCAAGGGCAAGTTGCCCTTACGCTTTTCCTTTTTCTGGCTGTCCTTGTCGGTGATAATCCTCATCGCTGCTATTTTCCCTGGTTCCATTGGAGCAATTGGCGAATTGTTTGGTTTCGTGTTGAACACTAACTTCGTGTTCTTCCTTGATCTGTTTCTTCTCCTTGCGTTTTCGCTGATGCTTAGCGTAATCGTGACGAAGCAAGCAGCAAGCATAAAGGATCTGACTTAGCGGCTTGCGATTATCGAGAAAGAAATAGTAAGAGACTGCTGAGCGGACAGACAATAGACGGTGTTCGGCTTGGGTTGCGGGAGGGATGACCGCCTTGTTGAAAAATGGTATCGCTAACGGTTCCGCCGTCGTGTTCTTTGATGTTCACCGTACGGTCATAGTGTAGATTCAGACAGGAGACGATTTGATGATTCCGATTGTTCACGGCCATGCTCATATGGCTAAGACGCAAATACGGAGATGTTCCGATGGGTATCGGTTGAGCGCGCTTCCGCTTGTGTGCTTTGTACTGCTTGCTATCTCGGGTGCAGTGCTGTTTGTTCGCTATGACGTCACGGCGGCAATCTTTTATTGGTGCATGGAGCTTGCGTTATTTGCTTGTTTAGCGGTTCTTGCTTGGTTTTATCTTGCCTCCGAGCGAAGCACCCTGTTCGGAAAGGCTTCTCCTCGTCTTGCCTTGAGTGTCTGTGCATTCTCGGCTCTTTTTTCTATATTACTTGAAGCCGGAACCGTGGTGGGTACGCCAGAGAGGTCCGTGCTATCTATAATGGATTGGAGTAAAAAAGAAATAGTACTCTTTTTCTTTGCTATATTTATCAGCAGCTCCTTTATCTTGCTAGCTGTGAAAAAGGCCGCGTTGGCCAACAAGGGAAGGGCGCGTGCATTTTTTGCTGCAAACCCTGTTCTGGGCATCGTTGTTTTGTGCATAGTCGTTCTATCCGTAAATGGTCTGTTGGCGGTTGCGTCCACTGTACTGATGCCGTTTCTTGGAGCATCATTTGTGCGTACTGTTCACCTCTGCATTGTGATTATTCTAGGTGTCGCTCCTTGGTTTATTGTGAAACCGGGTCTATACAAGACCGTAGTCTCCTTCTCCATCGCCGCGCTTTCACTAGGTTGTTTTTTGATTTCAGCTTTACCGAACCTCACTGCTGTTTCTCCGGACGATCAGATCCATTACGCTCGTTCTCTGGGCCTGTCCTATATGGGAGATCCTGTCTTCACCGGGTCTGAAATTGAATTAGTTGCGGTTCCATGGGTGGAAAATAACAGTCTTCAGTTTGATGAGGTGCATGACGCGGAGATGGATCTGAATGACCTCCATTTGTCCCAGTTGGCTTCAGGGGAAGTTTATAGTTCCCCTGGTTTTGTAGCTGCGGTGACCGGTGAATCGTTGAGGAACATTTCGACCATTTCCTATATTCCTTGCGCTCTCGGTCTTTGGTTGGGGAGGTTGTTGTCCCTTCCATTACTTACGGGCTTTGCCTTGGGAAGGCTGTTCAACCTTTTCTCTTATGTTGTCGTGACCGCCGTTGCAATCCTCTATATTCCGAAATGGAAATCTTTGATTGCGACGGTTGCCCTACTTCCTTATGCTGTCTATCTTGCATCGAACTATTCCTATGATCCGTGGGTGACTAGCTTCTTATTGCTTGCAGTTGCTTTGGTTCTAAGGGAGTTGTCGAAGCCTGATGAGAGGCTGGCGCCATTAAGCGTTTTCGCAATTACAGCGTGTTTCTTTTTGGGCTTGTCTGCAAAAGCTGTTTATTTTCCGTTAATTGGAATGATGCTGTTCATGCCTGCTTCGAAATTTAGGAATTCGAAGCAACGGAAGTTATATGTGGCTTTGGTGATTTTGTTCGGCATCCTAATGGTGTGTAGCTTTACCTTACCGATGCTGTTTTCCCCCGCTGTGCAGGCGGGAGATGTGAGGGGAGGCGAGGGGGTCAGTGGAATAGGACAAATACGCTACATTCTGAATAATCCGATGGAATTCCTCGGTACATTATTCGGTTTTATGGTCAATCTGCTCGCGCCCGCTTCATCGAATGACTACTCTCTTTCGTATGCATATATGGGCAATGTTGTTGTATCGCTCCCATTTCTTTCCACTCTGCCCTTTCTCTGTATTTATACGAGCGCCTTTAATGTCGAAGGTGATTCCTCTAAAAACCCTGTAACCCCTGCCCTCCGTATGTGGATCCTTGCGCTTGTTGTCGCAAGTGTCTCTTTGGTGTGCATGGCGCTTTATGTCGGTTACACGCCCGTTGGTGACACTTCGGTAGCAGGTGTACAACCGAGATATTTGATACCGGTACTTGTTCCGGCGTTCATTTCTTTGTGTGCACCTCGGGCCCGAATCGATTGCGTGTCGCAGCGGTTTAATTTTTCTTCCGTCATTCCTCCTGTAGTCATGATTCTGATGTCTTTCTTTGCGTGCCTGTGTTGTGTGATTGGTCGGTAGCGATACCGTTTCTTATTACAGTTCATTTTTCAGTGTCTAAAAAAGATAGGGGTCAAGCAACGGGGGTGCGGTAGGAATCTTGGGGCGTTAGGCTGCCAGGCCTAGCGCCTTTCTGTACTGGCTCGGGCTCTTCCAGAAGAGCGAGAGTTTGATCTGCTACTCGTTATAGTCGACCAACCACGCGTCCAGCTTTTCCATGAACCGCTCTACCCTCACGCCCGACCAGTCCCTGTATGGAAGAACTCCTGCTTAAGCGTGCCAAAGAACCCCTCCATCCGCGCGTGTCCGGCGTCCTTGCCTTCCTCGACATCGTGCGGGAGACGCCGTGCCGCCCGCATATCTCGATCAAGTCGGGCCAGCGGTAGCGGGCGCCCCGGTCGCTGTAGAGGACCGGGCACTCGCCTGCGCCAGGTCGTACAGGCGCGGGATAACGAGATTTGCCTGATTTATCAGCTGCGCGATATATTATCTTGTACCTAATGCTTAATAGGTTCCGAGTCCGTGCCGTTAAACTCCTATTCTTCCATCACATGTAAAGGTTTGCCCATGATAGAGGTTTGGTATATTGAAAAAGGGAATGCAGCTGGCATGTTCGCACAAAGCGTTAATAGCAACGGCTCAGATTTGCCGCCAGCCCTCCCTCAATAACCTATGGTTCGAGGCGTGTAATTCTCATTTATGCGGAAACTACCAAGCTGCAATCATTAGCACGTCTGTTCTTCTTGAATTTGCTTTAAGAATGGTCGTTTCGAATCTTGAAGATGTGCCATCAATTCGAGAAGACCACGATGAGATGTTCGGAAAACAAACCTTGAGGCCAGTCATCAATTGTGCAAAAGGTAAAGGGCTTTTATCAGGCGATACAAAAAAGTGGTGGGATGCTTACTGTGAGCATATTCGAAACAAGATTTGCCATGGTGATTTGCTCCATATTCTCGATGACTGCAGAGAAGTCCCTCAGTTCGTTGATTATTTCGATCCAAAAGAATCACGAAACAACACAACGCAGTATTCTTACGAGCAAGTTATTACACATCCTGCAGTGTTTCACCATAAGTCAGGCATAAGATTCTCGAAGCATTTTCTTCACGATGCGTACGGCAAGCTATCTGATCTAATAAAGCAAACGAAATGGGAAGAGTACGACGAATGGTGGAAATCTCAAAGAATCGCCTACGAGAGCTATTTTGCATACCGTTGGAATTATTCATCTCTGAAAAGCGGCATACAATCTGCGCGCAGGCCATTTGAATCCGCAAGTTAATGATTTTAACTTAGTTGCGGTTCTTCTGGTTATTGCGGTTAGCGGTCGTTTGTTTTTGGCTCAGGTTCATCCGGATTGCATCCGCGCATACCTCAGTCAAAGGGTCGCTTATCGCTTTCTTGTGGTCAAATTGAGTATTGCGCGCTCTGGATAGCACCCGTTTCGCGTTTTCCGTATCGCCTATCATTTCACGGATTCGCTGCCTCCGTATCACCCGTTCCGCCGTTTCCGTGTCTCTTTGTCCCTTCCGTAGAATCTGCTTGCCATGCAACCGATCGACGGAAGGAGAAACCACATGGCAAGGATGATAAAGGTGAAGCTCATCATGGAGCTCCGCGACCAGGGCATGGCGAGGAGGTCGATCGCCAAGACCAGGCATATGTCCATGGGCAGCGTCTTCCAGGTGTTCGACATCGCAGACGAGCGGGGAATCACGTGGATCCAGGTCAAGGACCTGGGCGAAGAGCAGGTCTACAGCCTGTTCCACCCGGAAAGGAACGTGCGCGAGAGCGTGTTCGAGGAGCTCGACTGGTCGTACGTCCATACGGAAATGGCCAAGGTCGGGGTCAACCTGCGACTGCTGCACGACGAGTACAAAGTCCAGTGCGCCCGCGAGCACAAGGCGGCGATGGGGTACACCAGGTTCTGCGGGCCGCAAGGTCGACCTCAGGGTCGGCGAGTCGACGCTGTAAATCTACCACTCCGGCGAGCGCATCGGCACGGTCCTGTCTTGCGGTCTACTTTTTCTCAACCCGTTGCTGATAATCTGCGACGGGTTGGTCATCGGGTTTAGCTCGCCGAGGTCAAGCAAGGGAATATCGATGGCTCCATAAAGGCTCCATATTTCACTCTGAAGCTTCTCGTAGGACGTCAGCGTCGATTTGAATAGCTGTTCCTTTTGCAGCGAGAGTGGCGAGTTGAGAACCCGCTGTCGCAATTGCCGTTATAACCACATCGTCCATTTACGCCACCTACTTCTAGACCGATTATTCAGCGTAAATATTTCTTCAAAACTTTTAAATCACCTTGCGAAAGCAATATTCTCGCTGAACGATTCTGCTTGGTATTGAAGTCGTCGAAGAGAATATACTTTCGGTTGTTATTCAATAGATACACGTTGCTGTGGGCAATTGAATTGCGCAAATGTCTTAGCAAACAGCTCATTTGCATTCGTCAGCAGATTTTCTGCTGCAGATGAAACACTTGCTTTTCCGTGACACCGTCGAAGAACTGGATAGGGAATAACGCTCGAGTTGCTTTTTGTTAATGCTTCCGGACGTATAGAATCGGAATGAGTCATTCTGAATTCTCGTTTCACGAAGAAAGCTTGCCAAAGTCCGAGCAAGTCCAGCCTTCGGGATATCACCCGCACTCGAACTGCTGATCGTTGGTGCAAGATGCAAAAAGAAGCTAAAGAGGCTTTTGAGCTTCATGTCCTCCGTCTCGAAAGGAACAATGTGATTGGATAAAATATCTGCAATCTTCAAAACCGCATTCCTAACCCGACCCGACTAATGCTAATCGATCTAAAGCCCCGACACATCAATCTCGCCCGACATCAGCTTGGGAAGTAAGGTGTCACGCAAATTCGCTAGCGTTCTGCTTTCGGCGGCGTAGCTCTCCATGGCATTCTCCAATGGAATAACCTTCCGCTCGTATTCTAGTCTTCTCCCATTCTTCAAAACAGGAACTGGCAGTGACTTTAGCGTTGCGAGGTTCAGATTAGCTTTAACTGCTTGCTGGAGTCTTCTTACATAATAGTCCTCTTGCCAACCCCCAATGAAATGGTCTATGAGATTTCTTTCTCTAAATACAGAAAAAGGAATCAGTAACTCAAAATTAAGTCGCCGTAATAAGGGGACGGGGGAATGGAGGTCCCATCCCCTTATCTATAGTGCAATGATATTGCTAATACCTATTGTGAGGTTGCATTTGGATCTCACAAGTGGTAATAGCGATTTCCAGGTTCTCCCACGGTGAAATTCGGGTTCATGTATGGATCGCCTTCGACATAGTAGTTTGCCCAGCGATAATTCATGTACGCGACCTCTTTGTGGAAGCGAATCTGCTTGTCCGTGTTGTTTTCAACGCCTCTAGAAATTGACTCGTAATGATACAGCTCGACTTCGGGCGTGTATACAATCAGATCGTTAATCTCGCGAAGCTTTAGGCAAAAGTCAACATCATTAAATGCGACTTGAAGCTCTTCGGTGAAACCTCCGACTTTTTCGTATTCGCTTCGTTTGGTCATGATGCAAGCCGCCGTGACGGCGCTGAAATCTTGCTGCGCATCGTTGAGTGCAAAATAGCCCCAGTTGTCTTTTGGCATGCTTTGGCAGAGATGTCCTGCCACGCCGCCCGTGACGCATAGGCCAGCGTGTTGAATGGTGTTGTCGGGATAGTAGAGTTTTGCACCAACTGCGCCAACATCCTCGCGTGCGCAGATGCCAAGCATAGTTTCAATCCAATTGGGCGTAATCACTTCGGTGTCGTTATTCAGCAGCAAGAGATAATTTCCCTTGGCACGGGCCACTCCAAAGTTCATGAGCTTGGAAAAGTTAAATTCGTGCTCCCAGGTAACAAGGCGAACGATATCAGGGTATTTGGCTTGTAACTTATCGTAATACTCGAACGTCGCATTTTCCGTGCTGTTATTTTCGATTATCACAAGCTCGTAATTGTCGTATGTGGATTTCTCGACAATTGACGTAATGCAGTTATCGAGGATATTAGCGTAATCTTTGGTTGGAATGATGATCGAAACGAGCGGATGGGAATCTGGCGCGGCATAGGTTACTTTATATGTAAAGGGACGACGTGCCTGTTCGACCTTTGCATTGAGTCCAAGCCTGTCCAAATGATTCTGAACTGCTTTGATTCCTGCGATAGTGGCATACGGCTTGCTGTCGGCATTAGCCGCGGTTGATGTTTCGCTTAGGCGCCAGTGATATAGAACTTTTGCAACATGGTGGACATTCCTTGCCTTTTCAACGGCCCGGAGAGTCAAATTATGATCCTGGGCTCCATCGAACTCTTTCGTATTCGGTTCTAGAGTGTCAAGAAGGGACTTACGGATGGTAAGCATGTGGCATATATAGTTATTATTTCTGAGTAAATCGATATTGAAATCCGGTTTAAAGAACGGCTGTGCCAGCTTTCCATCGGGCATGAGTTTGTCTTCATCGCAATAAAGAAGATCAACGTTATCATTGTTTTCAATTGCCTCGGCATACGAGAACAACAAATCCGGTTCAAGGATGTCGTCATGGTCAAAGAAGCTGACGAAATCGCCCGAAGCAGCAGCTACTCCGGCATTTGTGTTTTCGGAAATGCCCTTATTCTCGGCAAGGGTAATTGATTTAATTCTGTTGTCGCGGGCTACCTCATGCTCAACGCGAGCCTTTAGTTCCTGATTGTCTGGACTTGCATCAACTAGGATGAGCTCCCAGTTTGCATAAGACTGGCCCTTAACGGATTCCGCCATATCGTTAAAAAACGGAATAGGCGTGTTGTAAAGAGGGACAATAATGCTGAACTTCGGAGCGCTGGTAAAGGCTATTTTTCTCTGCTTTTCCAATGCTCCAATGGTTGCCTTATGCTCCGTGAACCATTCGGGGTATTCAGGATCAAACTGTGCATGGGTAAAAAGGAAGTTAGTTTCTTCTAGAAGTAAGCCAAGTTTATCGGGTGTGAGACAGTCGAATGAGCTGAATGAAGGATGATTTTGATCGTCAATAATAAAGTAGTAACGATCGAACGCTTTTGGCATTCGGACTGAGAGCTGCGTTTCAAGCTGTTTTTTCCCAGCAGCGAATCCAACGCTTGTTACATTTGAGCCGAAATCGACGGTAGTCAAATTGACTTCGTTGAGGGATCGATCGAGGCAGCGAACCTTGATTTGTGAGTCGCTACGGTACGGAGTTCTTACCGTACACCTAAGGATATATTCGTTTGAATCCTCAATACACTGCCAAAAATCAATCGTTGCCATGTCAAACTCTGAAACGTCATCATAGTTTCTAAGTTTGCTGCACATTTCGGGTTTTATTTTGTAGTTAAGACGAGACTCCCATTTTATGTTCTTGCAATTGAGTGAAATAGAGTCGCTGCTCAGAGTGCGACCGTCTGAATCAATTTCATTTAATTCAATTATGATGGTGCGAACATCGGGATCAGGGATTACAAGAACGTACGAGTTCGGTTCGTCGCTATTGTCCCTGAAATTTAGAAGGGATAAAGGCAAACGGCGATTATCGTCCGTAGTTGCTTGAGCTGTTACGCTGGAGGCTTCATGGACGCCTTCGATTTTAAGTTGCTGGTAGATTTTCCAGTTTCCTCTGCATACTCCGGTTGTTACGACTCGCATGGTTTGCCTTTCGTTTGTTGGACACTGCTCATTGTACTTATTCACTTCATGTCTCGCTATAAATGCAGAGAGGAGTTCCGTGATTTCTGGCATTCTTAGATGTGTCGCTATGAGTTCGTCAGACGCTCCGTTCCGCTGTGTTAACATCGAAAAGGACATCTACGTACATCACGCTTTCTGTCGCTGTTGTGGTTCAGGTTATGGTCCTCGTGGCGCTCTGCTTCCTAGTCGTTGCTCATTTCGGGTCCATTGACTTCAAGGGGGTTATTATGAAAGTTGTCTTGTTTGTTGGAGGGGCTGCAAGGGTCCTAGGCGGGGGCTGCGCCCAACGAACGGATTGACGTGACGTGCGAGGTGTGTCCTAGGCCCGGGGGTTCGAATCCCCCGGCCCCCTCCGTAAAGAAAGAACCGCCATTGGGGCGACCCTTATCTCCTGGGGTGGCCGATTCGGCCGCCGCCACTCTTTTCCAGGTCTGCGGACCTGTGTTCGTCCTGGAACGGAAACAGGCTCCTCGCTATCACCCAGAGTATTCCGATGATCTCGGCGGTCGTCGCGCCCATCCAGGAAATTATCACCTCGGTAGGGATTTCGCGCTGCAGCCACATGAGACGGGCGGTGTACGCGACGACGAGGGTGTTGCATGCGACCAGCTGCCACTTGACGCACTTGAGCGCGGCCTTTCCGAGTTCGGACCGAAGGTCGTTCTCCGCCTCCATCCTCTTGACCACGCTCTCGGCCTGGGCCGCCTTGGCTCGCCGTTCCCGCTCCTCGCTCGAGCATTCGACCCTGACCTCGTCTAAATGGGCGCTTTCGATGGGGAAGACGTTTGCTCTCCTTTGTGCCGAACCCATGAGGTCGATTGCCTCTTGTGTCCCTTTTGGTGACCTGCTTCCGCGCTGGTCTGCGCTATCGCAGCCCAAGGTTTTCCACCCTATGGCCCACGGCGGTTACGGATACGTCGAGTATGTCCGTCATCTCACCGATGCTACAATTGCCCGCCCAGAGTTTCGCTACGACCTGTGCCGGCATGAGGAGCGCGGCGGCAAACGAGTTCGCCCATATCTCCTCGGGGTCTGTCCCTCGAGACGAGAGGGCGTCCCTTCGCTCAATGACCCCAGCAACCTCCCCGTCTCCTAGGTTTTGGTACGAGTGGATGTAGAGGCGCTCCGTCACCTCGCACGCCGTTATGTGCCCACCGCCTCATCCAGCTCGTCCGCGACCCTGTAGTGCGTGTTTGTGTCAATGGCTAACTGAACAGCGCATTGGACCAAATATGGTCCAATGGTTGGAGTCTTGTGGTCCGTAAGGACGTGAACCAAAGAGGCTGCATGCTTGGCTCTCTCCGTCCTTCTTTTGTGCAGCTCTGCAACCTAGGTTCGGCCTCGCGTATACTTATATCATCTGTGTACGCCCAACTCTGGAGGTCCAACCTATGAAAGGCATCATCCTCGCGGGTGGCTCGGGCACGCGCCTGTACCCGCTCACGCTCGTCACCAGCAAGCAGCTGCTGCCGGTCTACGACAAGCCCATGATCTACTACCCGCTTAGCACCCTCATGCTGGCGGGCATCCGGGACATCCTGGTCATCTCCACCCCGACGGACCTCCCCAACTTCGAGCGCCTGCTCGGGGACGGCTCGCGCTACGGCGTGAACCTGTCCTACACCGAGCAGCCCTCGCCGGACGGCCTTGCGCAGGCCTTCACCATCGGCGAGGACTTCATCGCCGGCGAGCCGTGCGCGCTGGTGCTCGGCGACAACATCTTCTACGGCAACGGCCTGTCGCGCCACCTGACGCGCGCCGTCCAGAACGCCGAGTCGGGCCGCGCCACGGTCTTCGGCTACCACGTGGACGACCCCGAGCGCTTCGGCGTCGTGGAGTTCGACGGGGAGGGCAGGGCCGTCTCCATCGAGGAGAAGCCCGCCGAACCCAAGAGCTCCTACGCCGTCACCGGCCTGTACTTCTACCCGGGCGACGTGGCCGCCAAGGCGCATAGGGTCGAGCCCTCCGCCCGAGGCGAGCTGGAGATCACCGACCTCAACCGGATGTACCTGGAGGAGGGGACGCTTTCCGTGGTCACCCTCGGCCGCGGCTACGCGTGGCTGGACACCGGCACCATGGAGAGCCTGCACGAGGCCGCTGAGTTCGTCCGCGCCGTGGAGCACTCCCAGGACCTGCCCGTGTCCGTGCCCGAGGAGATCGCCTGGGAGAACGGCTGGATCACGACCGCCGAGCTTGAGGAGGCCGCGAAGGCCTACGGCAAGTCGGTCTACGGCCAGCACCTGAAGAAGGTCGCCGCCGGCGAGATCGTCAACAGCCCGCGCGAGTACTAGCGCCAGCTTGTTTTCTTTTAGGGGCCACCGTTTATCTGGTGGCCCCTTTCGTTATGATTACGTTGACCATAAAGACAATATGATTGGGAGTGGATGTGTTAAGCGTCTACTTTGGCGATATGCCAGAAGCGATTTACAACACAGCGACATATTTCAAAAACTCTTACCGGTCTTCTTGGATTACGGATCCCTATGCAGTCTCGATAATTAAAGATGTCGATCGATCGGTTGTTGTCTCCGAAAACGTCATCGAAAGCCCTGTGCTTGGATCCATCTCCCCACTCCAGCTTTCTGGTGGCGTGAAAACGCTGCTGCTTATGAGATTTGATCGTAAGCATATTTTTAACGCTTCTACCTGTGGTGACAACTGTGCCAAGTGGATTCTCGACATGGCGAAAGGCCGCAAGCTCGTTGTGAATCTCTATCATGTGATGGACTTTGGTCGCGAGGATTTTAAAATTAAAGTCGTGAATAGCGGCCGAATCGTTCACAACATGGCCGAATTGATTCACGAGTCGATTCCGTATCTGTAGGTACTGCTTATGAACGGTTCGCATCTCGTTAAGATTTCCCGCCGTAGGGGAACTAAGTACACATTTACCATCAAGCGGAACATCACTATTGTGCGTGGCGATAGCGGCACGGGTAAGACGACACTGTTTGACATGGTCGCAGACTACATGCGAACGGGCGAGCAGTCGGGTGTTTCCTTGCAATGTGATTGT
This sequence comes from Collinsella sp. CLA-ER-H3, assembly GCF_040092425.1. Classification (NCBI taxonomy): domain Bacteria; kingdom Bacillati; phylum Actinomycetota; class Coriobacteriia; order Coriobacteriales; family Coriobacteriaceae; genus Collinsella; species Collinsella sp. CLA-ER-H3. Next base: position 2,444 of record NZ_JBBNLP010000004.1, on the reverse strand, counting down.
CCCTGTGTCGCTTTGACCGATTATGATTGGCGAAACCAGCTTTCGTCCGTTCATGACTCGATTGTATTTGTCGATGAGGGCTTAAAAGAGATCCATTCTGATGAGTTTGCTCATCATGTACTGTATTCCTCGAATTATTTCGTGCTGATCTCAAGGGCTGATTTCCCCAATCTTCCGTATAGCGTGGATGAGATTTACAAGATTAAGACGAGCGGAAAATACCATTCTTTCGTCCCTGTTTATCAAGATCGCGGGAATCATCGTTATGCTATTTCCCGGTCGGCGCCAAAACAGGACTTTTCTATCCTTCTATGCGAGGACAGTAAGTCTGGTTTCCAGTTCTTTGAACGGCATTTCGCTGATAGTGAGCTTACCTGTGCTTCGGCCATGACGAACAGCGCGATTTTGGGCTGGTTGGATCAGCATTTCGACGATCGCGTGTTTGTTGTCGCGGACGGAGCGGCATTTGGGTGCTATGCGGACCGCGTCCTTAAGCTGCAAGACATTCATCGCGATACTGTTACGGTTTGTCTTCCCGAGTCATTCGAGTGGCTTCTGCTGAGCTCTGGCGTAATTTCAGGGTTAGATGTTAAGGCGGTTTTGGAAACCCCAGAAGCCTTTGTAAACAGTGAGAAGTTTAAAAGCTGGGAAGACTTCTTCTATAAGTACTTACGCGATAAAACTGGGAATTCGGTCTTCCGGTACGACAAAGACTGCATTCCGGAGGCGTTTTGTACAGGAGGTAATTCTGCGAAGGTTATGGCTCTTATCGCATGCCGAAATGTCCGATAGTTTTGTTGAATAGCGTCGCGGCGTCACTTCCTGCGGCATACTAAAGAAGCTGTACATGCTTCAGATTGGATTTTCATGTCTGAGATTTTCGAACCCAAGAATATCATCGTCACGGGCGGCTGCGGCTTCATCGGCAGCAACTTCGTGCACTACGTGGTCAACAACCACCCCGAGGTGCACGTCACCGTCCTGGACAAGCTGACCTACGCCGGCAACCCCGAGAACATCGCGGGCCTGCCCTCCGACCGCGTGGAGCTCGTCGTGGGCGACATCTGCGACGCGGAGCTCCTGGACCGCATCGTCCCGGGCCACGACGCCATCGTGCACTACGCCGCCGAGTCCCACAACGACAACTCCATCGCCGACCCCGAGCCCTTCCTGCGCACCAACGTCGAGGGCACCTTCCGCCTCCTGGAGGCCGTCCGCAAGTACGGCGTCCGCTACCATCACGTCTCCACCGACGAGGTCTACGGCGACCTGGCGCTCGACGACCCCGCCAAGTTCACTGAGGAGACGCCCTATAAGCCGTCCTCTCCGTACAGCTCGACCAAGGCTTCCTCCGACATGCTCGTCCGAGCGTGGACCCGCACCTACGGCCTGCACACCACGATCTCCAACTGCTCCAACAACTACGGCCCCTACCAGCACGTGGAGAAGTTCATCCCCAGGCAGATCACGAACATAATCGACGGCGTCCGCCCCAAGCTCTACGGCCGCGGCGAGAACGTCCGCGACTGGATCCACACCGAGGACCACTCCAGCGCCGTCTGGGACATCCTCACCAAGGGCCGCATGGGGGAGACCTACCTCATCGGAGCCGACGGGGAGAGGAACAACATCACCGTGCTGCGCATGATCCTGGAGGCGATGGGACGCGACCCCGAGGACTTCGACTGGGTCGCAGACCGCCCCGGACACGACCGCCGCTACGCCATCGACAGCACGAAGCTCCGGCGCGAGCTGGGCTGGAGGCCGGCCCACACCGACTTCGCCGGGGGGCTCAGGGCCACCATCGACTGGTACGTCGCCAACGAGTCCTGGTGGCGCCCGGCCAAGGAGGCCACCGAGGCGCGCTACCGCGCCCAGGGGCAGTAGGCCGGACCCCGGCGAACCGCACCGCGGGGCGCCCGCGCGGGGATGCAGGGCATGGGGATGATCCTGCGTCCCCGCGCGGGCGCCCCCGGTTATACAACCTCTTCGATAGGAGCTTTTCCCACATGGCAGACATCGCATTCGAGAAGGACCTCTCCGTCGCCGAGACCGGCATCGAGGGCCTCAAGGTCGTCGACCTCGCCGTCCACGGCGACTCGCGCGGCTGGTTCAAGGAGAACTGGCAGCGCGCCAAGATGACCGCCCTGGGCATCCCCGACCTCAGGGTCGTCCAGAACAACATCTCCTACAACGACAGCCGCGGCGTCACCCGCGGCATCCACGCCGAGCCCTGGGACAAGTTCATCTCCGTGGCGCGCGGCAGCGTCTTCGGCGCCTGGGTGGACCTGCGCGAGGGCAGCGAGACCTACGGGAAGGTGTTCACCTGCACGCTCGACCCGTCCAGGGCCATCTACGTCCCGCGCGGCGTGGGCAACTCCTTCCAGGCCCTGGAGGACGGCACCGCCTACACCTACCTGGTGGACGCCCACTGGTCGCTGGAG